>JBEVNF010000040.1:0-14700 GCA_040508255.1 Flavitalea sp. | reverse complement strand
GAGGATTTGGAACTGTTCTTCAACCTGAAACTAAATATCGACTCTCTTATAATTGTTACTGATGATTCGATAAAAACACAAAACGCGAAAGATTATTTGAAACTTTCGCGGTTTTGTGTTTTTATTTTGCTCTTAAATCTTTCCTACCATATTACCTGGAATAACCCACTGATCAAACTCTTCAGGAGTAACATATCCAAGTTTGACAGCCATCTCTTTCAATGTTGTTCCTTCCTTATGCGCAGTTTGTGCAATTTCTGCAGCTTTATAATAGCCGATCTTTGTATTCAATGCAGTAACAAGCATTAACGAATTATCAACGTGCTTTTTGATGTTCGCTTCAATTGCTTCGATACCTGCAGCACATCTTTCAGTAAAGCTTACACAGCCATCACCGATCAGTCTTGCACTGTGAAGGAAGTTATAGATCATCACTGGTTTGAAAACGTTCAGTTCAAAATGACCGGTTGCACCACCAATGTTGATGGCAACATCGTTTCCAAGCACCTGCGCAGCGATCATTGTCAATGCTTCACACTGTGTAGGATTTACTTTACCAGGCATGATTGATGAACCCGGTTCGTTATCAGGAATAAAGATTTCACCGATACCGCTTCTTGGTCCCGAGCTCAGCATACGAATGTCATTTGCGATCTTCATCAGGCTAACCGCAACTGTTTTCAATGCGCCATGTGACTCAACGATCGCATCGTGCGCAGCCAGTGCTTCAAATTTATTTTCAGCAGTAACGAAAGGTAAACCTGTTAACGCTGCAATATGTTTAGCAACATTTTTATCGTAACCCGGAGGTGTATTGATACCGGTACCAACCGCGGTACCACCAAGGGCAAGTTCAGATAAGTGCTCTAATGTATTTTTGATCGCTTTTAAGCCATGGTTGAGTTGAGAAACATAACCACTAAACTCCTGTCCGAGGGTAAGGGGTGTAGCATCCATAAAATGCGTACGACCAATCTTTACAACATTTTTGAACTGCCCGCTTTTCGCCTGCAGTGTATCACGGAGTTTTTCAATACCGGGAATAGTTGTTTCAACCAACATCTTATATGCAGCAATGTGCATGGCTGTCGGGAAAGTATCGTTCGAAGATTGTGATTTGTTTACATCATCATTCGGATGAAGAAATTTATCCTTATCAGTAAGTTGTCCGCCATTGATCACATGACCACGGTAAGCTACAACCTCATTCACATTCATATTGCTCTGGGTACCGGAACCTGTTTGCCAAACTACAAGTGGAAATGCATCATCCAGTTTGCCTTCGAGGATTTCATCGCAGGCTTTACCAATAAGATCAGATTTTTCCTTTGGAAGAACTCCTGCCTCAAAGTTTGTAATGGCAGCAGCCTTTTTCAGGTAAGCGAATGCCTTAATGATCTCTTTCGGCATCCGGTTGATATCCTGGGCGATCCTGAAGTTATCGATGCTTCTCTGGGTCTGTGCACCGTAGATCGCGTCCTTGGGAACCTTAACCTCTCCCATGGTATCTTTTTCAATTCTGAATTCCATGTAATTAGATATTAATGTTTTAATGTTATATAAACCAACTAATTCGGAACCGCAAGGTCGGTAAAAATTTATTGAAAGCTTTGTAGTATTTTTAAAGAAGTCAAAGGCTTGTCATGCGAAAGATTCTGTCGAAAAAATTGGTTTTGGTAGCAATGTTGGTGATTGCATCGGTGCTCGTGTTTACTCTTACATCAGGGAGAAAACCCGTCGACTTTAACACCGAAGTGAAACCGATCATTAATAGCAAATGCATCTCCTGTCACGGAGGTGTGAAACGCGAAGGTGGTTTTAGCTTGTTGTTCCGCAGCGAAGCAGTTGCTAAAACAGAATCCGGTAAACCTGCGATCATACCAGGCGATCCCGGCGCCAGTGAAATGATCCGTCGTCTCAAACTTGATGACCCCGAAGAGCGGATGCCTTATAAACATGACGCACTTTCCAATGATGATATTTCCATTCTTACCCGTTGGATAAAAGAAGGTGCTGTATGGGGCGATCACTGGGCTTATGTAGCAGTGAAGCCGGTTGTTGTTCCTGAAGTAAAGGATCCCTGGATCCGGAATGATATCGATCGTTTTATTCTCACAAAGATCAATGAAGAAAAGCTAAAACCTTCAGCAGCTGCCGATCCTGCAATCTTGCTTCGTCGCGTAGGTCTTGATCTCACAGGTATGCCTGTACTTCCGGCTTTATCTCAAAAGTTTCTCGCCGACCCATCTGATAAGAATTATGAAACACTTGTTGATTCAATGCTTGCGCATCCCGCCTATGGTGAAAAATGGGCATCGATGTGGCTGGACCTTGCCCGATATGCAGATAGCAAAGGTTACGAACGTGACACAAGAAGAGTGATCTGGAGATACCGCGACTGGTTGATAAAAGCATTCAATAAAGATCAGCCTTATGATAAATTTTTGATCGAGCAGCTTGCCGGTGATCTGATCCCGGGCGCAACAGATGAACAGCTCATTGCAACTGCCTTTCATCGTAATACAATGACTAACGATGAAGGAGGAACTGATAATGCTGAGTTCCGCACTGCTGCAGTTCTTGATCGGGTAAACACAACCTGGGAGGCCTTGCTTGGTACAACCTTCGCGTGCGTGCAATGTCATAGTCATCCTTATGATCCGTTCACACATGAAGAGTATTATAAATTCATGGCTTTCTTTGATAACACAAGAGATGATGATACCTATGAAGATTATCCGCTGTTGCGTCATTTCAACGATTCATTGAATACACAACTTGATGAACTCACATCATGGTTGAAGCAACAGACTTCAGCTGAAGAAGTAAAATACATCAAACATTTTTTGAAAACCTGGGAGCCATCTATACATTCAATTGCCGCAGATAAACTCGTGAATGCAGAGCTGAGTGATGAGAAGTGGTTGGTGATGCGGGATAATGGGGTGGGCCGCTTAAAGGCAACCGGGCTTGAGGGTAAAACTGAACTGATGATAAGGTATCGTGCAGGAATAAAAAGAGGTACACTGTCATTTCATCTCGATTCAGCAAAAGGGAAAGAAATAGCACGATTCGAGATTGAAGAAAGTAATCCATGGAAGATCGTGTCTCTGCCATTAATGGATGTGGCAGGTGTGCATGATGTTTATCTTTCTTATACAAACCCGTTGCTCAAAGGAACTGAAGGAGGGGGAATACAATTCGACTGGATTCACTTTGGTAAGGTATTGCCGGGAAAAACTGATGTTCAGTATAAAAAACAATCTGAACGATATTGGTCGCTATTAAATGTACAGGTTCCGCTTACACCGGTGATGATGGAGAACCCGGATGATATGCGTCGTAAATCATTTGTGTTTGAAAGAGGCAACTGGCTCGCACCCGGCAAACAGGTTTCAGCCGGTGTTCCCCATTCAATGAACCCCATGCCCGCAGGTGCTCCGGATAACCGTATGGGGCTTGCGTTGTGGCTCACAGATAAAAAGAATCCGCTGACGGCAAGAACAATGGTGAACCGTGTGTGGGAACAGTTATTTGGTAAGGGTCTTGTTGAAACTCTTGAAGACCTTGGGACGCAGGGTGCACAACCGGCAAACCGTGAGCTGCTTGACTGGCTCAGTGCAAGATTTATGAATGAACATCAGTGGAGTGTTAAGAAGCTGATCAAAGACATGGTGATGAGTGCGACCTACCGCCAGGATTCAAAGGTTTCGAAAGAGCTCCTTGAAAAAGATCCTTATAATAAATTGCTGGCGCGTGGACCCCGCGTTCGTTTAAGCGCTGAGCAGGTACGCGATCAGGCACTTGTTTTCAGTGGTCTGCTTGATACAACAACACTGGGGCCAAGTGTTATGCCATTTCAGCCTGATGGAATCTGGTTCTCTGCATATGCCGGAAATGATAAATGGAGGATGGATAACAACGGACAACAGAACCGGCGTGCAGTGTACACATTCTGGAAACGAACATCACCATATCCGGCGATGATCACCTTTGATGGCGCTGCCCGGGAAGTTTGCACTTCACGCAGGATCCGCACCAATACTCCGCTTCAGGCTTTGGTTACAATGAATGATGAAAGCTTCATTGAAATGGCGAGAAAATTTGCATTCCGAATGCAGGACGAAGGTGGTAAACAACCTTCCGAACAGATCGCAAAAGGATATGAAATAGCTATGAACAAAAAGATAAATCCGGCCTCACTAACGGTGATGGTTAACCTGTACAATAAGTCATTGAACAATTTCAGATCAGATTCACTGGCTACCTGTGAAATGGTTGATGTGCTTGATAAGCATCAGACACCGGAAACAGCTGCCCTTGTAGTGGTTGCAAATGCGATGCTGAATCTTGATGAAGTAATAACAAAGAACTGATCATGACACAAAAAGAACTTCATAACAAACGCCTTCTTGAAGAAGCAAACATGCGGACGCTTGGTCATTGGACAAGACGTCACTTTCTTCGTGAAAGCGCAATGGGACTTGGCGGACTTGCTCTGGGATCTATCCTGGCTGGTTGCGGCGGATCGTCTGATAAAAAGATCATCACGAATGAATTTGATGCCACCAACCCGCTGGCCGCAAGATCACCACAGTTTCCGGGCAAGGCGAAATCAGTGATCTATCTGCATATGGCCGGCGCGCCTTCGCAGCTCGAGTTGTTTGATTATAAACCGGATCTTCAGAAACTTGATGGGCAAGACTGTCCACCATCCCTGCTAGAAGGAAAACGTTTCGCCTTTATTCGCGGTGTTCCTAAAATGCTTGGTCCACAGGCAAACTTTAAACAACGTGGTGAAAGCGGGGCCTGGGTATCTGACAATCTTCCTCACTTTGCCAACATCGCGGATGAAGTAAGTTTCTTAAAGGCTGTAACAACCGATCAGTTCAATCACGCACCTGCGCAATTGCTGATGCATAGTGGTACGCCCAGGCTCGGTCGTCCCAGTATGGGTTCATGGATAACTTACGGATTAGGTTCAGAAAATCAGAATCTTCCTGGCTTCGTGGTTCTTACATCCGGTGGAAGCTTACCTGATGCAGGTAAAAGCGTTTGGGGAAGTGGTTTTCTGCCTTCGGTTTACCAGGGTGTGCAATGTCGCTCTGAAGGCGACCCTGTGTTATTTATCAAAGATCCGCATGGAATGGATCGTGATATACGCAAGGCTTCTATCGACGCGATCAATGAAGTGAATAAGCAGATGTATGAAGATGTACAGGATCCTGAAATATTATCACGTATCTCACAATACGAGATGGCGTATAAGATGCAGGTTTCTGTTCCTGAGGTAATGGACATCAGTGATGAGCCACAGTATATACATGATATGTATGGAACCGAACCAGGCAGGTCATCTTTCGCAAACAATGTTTTACTGGCCCGCAAGCTTGTTGAGAAAGGTGTGAGATTTGTTCAGTTGTTCGACTGGGGGTGGGACAGTCATGGCACCGGTAGCGGTGATGCGATTGATATCGGCTTCATCAATAAATGCAGGCAGACTGATAAGCCGGTAACTGCATTATTGCTTGATCTTAAGCAAAGAGGATTGCTTGATGAAACACTGGTTGTGTGGGGTGGTGAGTTCGGACGCACACCAATGATGGAAAATCGTGGAGGTAAAACAAATCCATTCAAGGGGCGTGATCATCATGTGGAAGCATTCACAATGTGGATGGCTGGCGGTGGTGTAAAACGTGGTGTTACCTATGGTGAAACAGATGAGATTGGCTATGCAGCAGTAAGTGGTAAAACAACCGCGTTTGATATACAGGCTACGATCCTTAACCAGCTTGGTTTTAATCACGAAGAATTTACTTATCATTTCCAGGGACGACCGTTCCGTTTAACTGATGTTGCAGGAAATGTGGTCCGTGATATTATCACCTGATCTTAATCTATATTTTTATGTCTGTAAACAGAAGAGGCTTTGTAGGAATGTCAGCGATGATGATGCTTGCTGCATTTGATAAAGTTTCAGCTTCAAATTTGTTTATGAGTGATCAATCAAATTTAACCGCTGCAAGTCCGGCGAACGATCTGAAGATTCTTGCTACCAACTGGGGATTTGAAGGTACTGTCGATGAACTCTGTAAGAAGGTCAAACAGGAAGGCTATGATGGTGTTGAACTTTGGTGGCCAAATGATTTAAAGGATCAGCAGGAAGTGTTTGCAGCTTTAAAAAAATATCAGCTTGATATTGGATTTCTTTGTGGTAATGGCGAAACCAGCTATGAAAAACATCTTGCATCATTCAAACAGATGGTCACTGCAGCCATCTCACAAAAAAATCAAAAGCCATTATACATCAACTGTCATTCCGGCCGCGATCATTTTTCTTTTGAACAGAACAGTGCTTTTGTTGAGTTCACTATTAAAATCTCAAAGGAATATGGCATCCCGGTTTGTCATGAAACGCACAGATCGAGGATCATGTTCGCAGCACATATAACAAGGGATTTTATCAGGAAATATCCCGCAATCAATCTTACACTTGATATTTCACACTGGTGCAATGTGCATGAATCAATGCTTGAGGACCAGGAAGCATCTGTTTCGCTTGCATTGTCGAAGGCTGAACATATTCATGCGCGTATTGGTCATCCTGAAGGGCCCCAGGTGAATGATCCGCGCGCACCTGAATGGGAGAAAATCGTCGCCAGGCATTTAAGTTGGTGGGATACAGTTGTTGCAAGAAAGCGGCAAGAAAATAAACCGGTAACATTTCTGACTGAGTTTGGTCCTCCTGATTATATGCCAACCGAGCCATACACAAGAAAGCCGCTTGCAGATCAGTGGGCCATCAATGTGCATATGCTTCAATTGTTGCGGAAGAGATATGGTTGACATTGGGGTTACACCTTATAAACTAAACATCATTCACAATCAATCAAAGCGTTTTTGTTGATTGATCAATCAAACCAGAGCAATTGTTTTTATCAATACTTGATCTTACGGGTCGTTTCCATCCATTGTTCGTTCACTTGCCGATCGGGATTTTATTGATCGCTGTTTTTTTTCAGATCGTTTCCTGGAAGAAACCGGCTTTAAAGTATGATCGGGTGTTGCCGGTAACGGTAATGCTTGGCGGATTGGCTGCGGTGTTTTCCTGCGTCACGGGATACCTTCTTTCCCAGACTGCGGAATATGATTCAGAAACCGTGGGCTGGCATCAATGGCTGGGAATAGCTACTGCGGTGATCAGTTTCTGTTGGTACCAATTGTTGAAGAAAAATACATCGCCTGGTATCTTAAGTGTTACTGCACTTATTGTTTTGTGTCTGCTGATGTTCACTGGTCATCTTGGCGGAACGCTCACGCATGGCGAAGGGTATCTTTCATTGAGCGGATCCGCAGAAGATGGTTCAGCTGCTAATTTGAGGCCTGCAAGAATTCCGCTGAAAGATGCACAGCAGGCACTCGCTTATAAAGAAGTTCTTGAGCCGGTCTTTTCATCGACATGTTACAGTTGTCATGGTGACAAAAAGCAAAAAGGAAAACTGCGTCTTGATTTACCGGCTGAAATGCTGAAAGGAGGGAAAAATGGTAAAGTGATTGAGGCAACTGCAGAAGAATCAGAATTATTACAAAGAATGCTTCTTCCTATTGATGATAAAAAGCATATGCCTCCAAAGGATAAACCGCAACCAACCAAAGCGGAGATTGAACTGATACATTGGTGGATTGAATCAGGCGCGTCATTTGATAAGAAAGTTTTTGAGTTATCGCAACCTGATAAGATCAAGCCGGTTCTGAAGGCACTTGAAAAAGCAAGCACAGATACAGTTGTTGCAGTTGTTGTTCCTGACGCACCTGTTGAAGCAGCTCCTGCACCTGCTCTTGAAGCTTTGAAGAAGAGGGGAGTTGTAGTAGTTCCTGTAGCTGTGGGCAGTAATTATCTTACAGCAAATTTTGTGTCCGCACCCAACATAAAAGATGAAGATCTGAAACTGTTGATCCCACTTTCAAAACAGCTTATTTCTCTGAAGGTTGGCGGAACAAAGATTGGTGACCCTGCTCTGGTTTCTATCGCGGAGTTAAAGCAGCTTGTTCGTTTGCAGCTTGATTATACAAATGTTACGGATGAGGGGCTAAAGGCATTGTCTACCCTGGCGAAGTTGCGTGATATCAATCTTGTGGGCACTTCGATCAGTGCAAAAGGAGTGATGAATTTAAAGCCACTCGTTTCCTTGAAAAATATCTTCCTGTATAAATCGGCGGTGGAACACAATCAATGGCCGGCTTTGAAACAGGCACTGCCCAATGTGAAGCTGGATTCAGGTGGATATGTTGTACCAATATTGCAGACAGATACAACGAGATTATAAAAAAATCCCCCGTCGTTGCATAAGGTTCGTTGGGGGATAAAAATCTATCGGCCTTTAAAATCTGCTTTTCGTTTTTCGAGAAAAGCTGTTGCGCCTTCCTTCATATCTTCAGTTGCAAAGCTGTCTCCAAATCCGGTCAGCTCAACAACATAACCATCTTTGGTTTCATTATATACGGCATTGATCGCAGTGATGCTTTTTGCAATCGCAAGTGGTGCTTTTGTATTGATGGTAGCAAGAATCGAGGTTGCTGTTTTTATTAATTCTTCGGGAGTGGTTACATGATTTACCAGACCATATTTCAAGGCGGTGTCTGCATCAATAAGCGCAGCGGTCATGATTAGTTCCATTGCGCGGCCCTTGCCAACAAGTTGTGTAAGTCTTTGAGTGCCGCCATAACCTGGAATCAATCCGAGGTTTACTTCCGGTTGACCAAACTTTGCATTATTGGACGCTACCCTGAAATGACAGCTCATCGCAAGTTCACAGCCTCCACCAAGGGCAAATCCATTCACAGCGGCGATGATAGGCTTTGGAGCATTTTCAATCTTGAAAAATACATCCTGTCCGCTTTTTGCCAGCGACATACCTTCCTCCTTACCCAAACCATTAAACTCTGAGATATCGGCTCCGGCAACAAATGCTTTGTTACCACTACCGGTGATGATAGCAGACCGGATCGCTGAATTCGTGTATACCTCATCGATAGCCTCATCAAGCTCAGACATGACTGTTGAGTTGATGGCATTCAGCTTATCTGGTCTGTTGATCGTGATCGTGAAAATGCCGTCTGCCAGCGATGTGGTAAGTGTAGTGTATGTTTTTGACATAGTAGATTTATTTATATCATCAGAAATCGCGGTGTTCTTTCACCCAGTTGCGTATGTAAGTTGCGATATCTTCAGTACTTGTTCCGGGTGAAAACAATTTTCCAACCCCGAGTTCATTGAGACTCATTATATCCTCATCAGGAATAATGCCACCACCTGTCAGCAACACATCATCCATTTTTTTCTCACGCATAAGTTTAATGATCCTTGGGAAAACGGTGTTGTGGGCTCCGCTGAGAATGCTGACACCAATCGCATCAACGTCTTCCTGCAGCGCTGCATTCACAACCATTTCAGGTGTTTGACGGAGACCGGTATAGATAACTTCCATTCCTGCATCGCGCAGGGCTGTGGCGATCACTTTGGCGCCGCGATCGTGGCCATCAAGCCCAACTTTTGCGACCAGGACCCTGACAGGGCGTGATTTCTTTTCTGACATAGGTTAAGAGTTATAGGGTTAAATATACGGCTATAAAACACTAAGTGTACCCACGATGCGCGATACAGTTTGCTCTTTTCCGATCATGGCTGCAATATCAAAAACAGCGGGACCGAATTTGCCACCAACCAGCATTATCCTGAACGGGAGCATGAGCTCACCAGGTTTTATACCGGAAGCAGTTGCCAGTTCTTTGAAGCGTTGTTCGAGATTGGTGGCGTTCCATTCTGTTTCTGCATTCAATCCTTCAACAAACGCGTTGAAGAAATTGGTTTTCTCTACTGACCATTTGGGTTTGATAGCAGAAACATCTGTGTTTTCGGGAGCAGTAAAAAAGAACGATGATTGTTCAACAAAATCATTGATATAAGTACATCTTTCTTTTACCATATCAATTACTGTATCAAGATAACTATCATCTGTAACCGAAATTCCTTTCGCCTTCAATGTCGTTTTAACAAGCTCCCGCAGATCTGCTGCAGGCAATTGTTTGATCCACTCGTGGTTGAACCATTTTGCTTTTTCAAAGTCAAATTTTGCACCTGAACTATGTACACGATCCATAGAGAATTTCTCGATCAGTTCTTCGAGTGTAAATATTTCCTTGCCTGTACCATCGTTCCATCCAAGCATTGCAAGCATGTTTACGAAGGCCTGCGGTACAAATCCACGTTCTTTGAAGCCTGTTGTAAGTTCCTGTGATTTCGGATCTTTCCAGTCCATCGCAAATACAGGAAAGCCAAGTCTGTCACCATCTCTTTTGCTGAGTTTTCCGTTTCCATCCGGTTTTAGGATCAATGGAAGATGCGCCCAGGCGGGCATTTCATCCTGCCATCCAAGATATTTCCATAAGAGGATATGAACAGGGGCACTTGGCAGCCATTCTTCACCTCTGAATGCATGAGTGATCTCCATGGCATGGTCATCAACAACAACTGCAAGGTGATAGGTAGGCATTCCATCTGCTTTAAGCAGCACCTTATCATCAACCTGGCTGCTGTTAAAAGTTACTTCGCCACGTATCAGATCAGAGAAGCTGATGTCTTCATTTGAAGGCATCTTGATGCGCACTACATAAGGAATAGTTTTCAGCAAGGTTGCCACTTCATCTGCAGAAAGCGTTAATGAATTGCGCATACTGTTACGCACAACCGAATTGTACTGTGGTGATGGATTTTCAGCTGTCTTGAAATCGCTACGCATTTTTTCGAGCTCTTCCGGGGTATCAAAAGCATAGTATGCATAGCCATCTTTTACAAGCTGTCCGGCATATGCACCATAATCTGCTTTTCTTTCACTCTGACGATAGGGTTTGAAAGGACCACCCTGGTCAGGTCCCTCATCGGGGTTCAGGCCACACCAATTGAGACAATCCTTGATATATTGTTCCGCGCCTTCCACGAACCTTGACTGGTCGGTGTCTTCTATTCTGAGTACAAAATCGCCGCCGTGGTGACGTGCAAAAAGATAGTTATACAAAACTGTTCTGACGCCTCCGAGATGCAGGCCGCCTGTGGGACTTGGTGCAAAGCGCACTCTCACTTTTTTGCTCATAGCGTGCAAAGATAACCGGAAAACCATAATCGGGATAATGGAAAGGGGTGCGGTCGGCAGAGCGTATTGGTCTTTAAGAGCTTAAAAAGCAATAATTTACGTCAAATACCGTTGTTAAATAAATGTTCCGCCTTCTCTCAATAGTACTGCTTAGTCTGTTTGTGTCAGAAGTTTCTGCGCAACTCACTTACAAAGATGTAGTTATAGACTATGATAGTGCAGTGGAATACAAAAATCTCAAAGTGATCCCGGTCAGGAAAAAATCCGGCGGAGGTGCCCCTGCGGCCCGCTCACCTTTGTCGTTTGGCCAGGCGATGCAGTCTGGCAAGGTCGCAGTGACCGAACGTGGTACTGCATCAACGGAAAATGTACATTGGCTCAGGATCAATAATAATTCAGGCGAACCCGTATTTATTGCCTCAGGTGAAGTTGTAATAGGTGGAAGACAGGATAGGATGATTACAAAAGATACTATCCTTGAGTCGATGCCCAACGATCAGTATATCCCGGTGATGTGTGTTGAAGAAGACCGTTGGAGTGAGAAAGAAAAGAAATTCAAATATGCATCCTTTGCAAACCCGGCCTTAAGAAGAGTGCTTGATCAGAATCGCAACCAGGTACTTGTCTGGAAGGAGATCTATGCGCAACTTGACAGTGGAAAGATCAAGAGTCCCACACTTGCGTATGCTGCGAAAAAGACAGATAAAAAGAATATGCTTCTTACTGATGAATACCTCAGGTATTTCACAAGGAAGCTTATGGGTGAAAACTTTGATCATCTCCAGGCGGACTCGAATATTGTGGGTGTTATTTGTATCACTGGCAATTCGATAACAGGTAGTGATATCTACAGCGATCAGGGTTTATTTGCAACCCAATTTCAAACGTTGCTTACCGGTTATATTGAAACTGCGATAACTGAAGGCGCAAAGCCTGCTGTTACAGATGAACAAGTAAAAAAATATCTTGATCAGTTTCTTACTGACGAACCAAAGCAGGAAGCCTATCTTAAAAAGAATGGAAAGGTCTTTAAAAGAGACGGAAGAGTTTATCATATTACCGCCTACTAAAATGCTATTTTTGCAGCATGGGTTTTTACACGATCAGGACTCCCTGGCTTCTTAAAAAAGTATATCCCGGCGGAACATGGGATATAAAAACAAAAGAGAAAATCATCTATCTTACTTTTGATGATGGACCACATCCTGTAGCCACGCCGTTTGTACTTGAAACTTTAAAGCAATACAATGCGAAAGCAACATTTTTTTGCATTGGTAAGAACGTTGTTCAGTATCCTGATATATACCGATCCGTTTTAAATGATGGTCATCGTATAGGCAACCATACTTTCAATCATCTTGACGGATGGCGGGTTACAGACAAAGAATACTTTGATAACATTGAACTTGCTTCAAAGCATATTGACAGTAAATTGTTCAGACCTCCCTATGGTAAGATCTCTGCATTCCAGATAAGACATCTTAAAGATGCACCGCTGAATTATCAGATCATTATGTGGGATGTATTGAGTGCGGATTTTGATCGCAAGCTTACACCTGAACAATGTAGCTTCAATGTTATCCGTAATACAAGAAGTGGCTCAATTGTTGTTTTCCATGATAGTGAAAAAGCATTTGAAAGATTAAAGTTTGCTTTGCCTGAATGCCTCAAATATTTTACAGAGAAGGGCTACAGGTTTGAAGCGATACCTGCCTTATCCTTAAGTTAGTTGTGTGAAAGCCACACTAACCTTATAGTAAACTTGACTATAGTTAAGTGTGAAGTAAAATATCATAACATCCTCCCTGAACACTTTATCGTTTGTATGCTTATGCAGTGTTTGCGTAATGGTATTGTAATGCCCGTTGTTAAGACAATACTGTTATGTTATTTTGAAAACAATTAATGTTGAGCAGGAAGATGTAAATGAAATTATTCGGGTGAAGTGGTGGAAACATACGGTCATGTGTAAGTGTAAATTCTGACCAGGAAGGCTATAAAAAAATTTGGGCCTGGGTAGACACCCTGGCCCGTTTTTAATCCGTACCCTATGAAAACTAGTTTAAAGGTATGACCTTTTTTTATTAAACAAAAGTAAATTATTCAGTATCAATGCCGGAGCGGGTTTCGGACGATCCGGTGTCAAATTGAAATTTTCTGTACTATCAGAATTCCCGACCTTAAATTTGGTTTTGGTCCGGAATATTTTGGTTGGGTCATCTGATTATATAAACGCGAAAACATTAGTAAAAGCATAGGCGGATCCCTTAAAACAATCCTAAAATCCGGAAATTTGCGGGATGAAGGAATCATACCTAATTGATACTCACAGTCATCTATATTCGGAAGAATTTGCCGCGGACCGGGCCGAAATGATACAACGTGCCGTTTCTGAAGGAGTTACGAAGATCTATCTTCCGGCTATCGATAGCAATTCTGCGGCTTCGATGCTCGATCTGGAGAAAAATTACCCGGAGACTTGTATTTCAATGATGGGCCTGCATCCCTGTTATGTGAAGGAAAATTTTGAAGAGGAGCTGCAATTTGTGCGTGACTGGCTGGAAAAACGACGTTTTGCAGCGGTTGGGGAGATTGGGTTGGATTATTACTGGGACCGGAATTTCGACGAACAGCAAAAGATCGCATTTTCGACACAGATGGACTGGGCGATTGAATTTGACGTTCCCATCGTGATCCATTCCCGTGAATCAATGGATGATAGTATTGCCCTGGTGAGATCGAAAAAGGCAGATAAGCTCCGCGGGATCTTCCATTGTTTTTCCGGGACTTACGAGCAGGCGCTTGAAATTATTGACCTTGGTTTTCTGCTGGGAATCGGCGGAGTATTGACTTACAAAAAAAGTGGCCTGGCTGAGATCGTCGAAAAGTTACCAATGGATAAACTGGTGCTCGAAACGGATGCACCCTATCTTTCTCCTGTGCCGTTTCGTGGAAAACGAAATGAAAGTTCCTACCTGAAATATGTGGTATCCAGGATGGCTGAGATCAAACGTTTGCCAGAGCAGGAAATCGCAAGGATCACTACTGAGAATGCAAACAGGATTTTTGGTGCCTGACAATTACCGGATAAATTTTAGTTGCTTAGAACGTCTCTGTTAAAAAGCCATATTGATTTTTGCAGCTGCTTCCTCGCTTTGGTCGTGAACGGAAGGGCCACAATGTTGGCAGTAAACCCCGTTATGGCAAAGCCTGCTGCCAGTCCTGGCTTTTTATCAAGCTGGGTTATTGCTGTCGCGTAGCAGGCAAGGGTAGTGATAATGAGAAATCCCGCTGTCCTGCCGTTACGTTTAGACTGAATGTATTCAATCTTTGAAGGCTCAAATCTAAATAAATTGTCCTGCAGTTCTTTTGACTTCAATTTTGTACCATCAAGTATGAATCTGCTACCATACTCATAGATCGTTTTCCGTTCATAATCGGAACTTGAAGGATTATTCTGCGCATATAAAGCTGTCGTAAGAATTAGAAACGTTAGGGTACTAAGCAACATTTTCATGGATAGAGGTTTTGGCAACAATAACGTGAGAGT
>JBEVNF010000038.1:0-3246 GCA_040508255.1 Flavitalea sp. | reverse complement strand
TTCTTTTTTGACCCTGTACTGAAATTATCGAGAACACGCACCTTGCCTGCACCATATTTCAGGAGATACTCAACGATATTGGACCCGATAAAACCCGCCCCCCCGGTAACAAGAAAATTTTTACCAGACAGATCGGTAGTGTGAAAAGGATTACGGTACATAGTTTGAGTTTATCAAAGTCTTGCATCTGCTTCTTCCTTCTTAAGTAATCCTTTGACATCATAGATCACTGAAGTTGTTTTGCAAAGACTTTTGACCGTTTCGGCATTGAATTGTTTGTGGGCGACCGCAAGTATAACCGCATCGTATATGCGCGCATCAGGAAGCGATTCAAGAACATCAAGACCGTATTCATGTTTTACTTCCACAGCGTTGGCCCACGGATCGTAAACATCCACACCGACATGATAACCTTTTAAGGTTGTAATAATATCTATGACTCTTGTATTTCTTACATCGGGACAATTTTCCTTGAATGTGATTCCCAGCACCAGCGTTTTTGCTTTTGATACATCGATCTTTTTGCTGATCATCAGCTTGAGTACATTTTCTGCAATGTATTCACCCATGCCATCATTGAGTCTTCTGCCGGCAAGAATGATCTCCGGGTGATAACCAACTTCGATGGCCTTCTGGGCAAGATAATATGGGTCAACTCCAATGCAATGTCCGCCAACAAGACCTGGTTTGAAGTTCAGGAAGTTCCATTTGGTGGCGGCAGCAGCCAGCACTTCCGCGGTATCAATTGAAAGATGATTAAAGATCTTAGAGAGTTCATTGATAAAAGCGATGTTGATATCACGTTGTGCGTTCTCAATTACCTTTGCTGCTTCTGCTACTTTTATGGATGGTGCCAGGTGCGTACCTGCCACGATAATGCTCCTGTAAACCTCGTTAATGATGGCCGCCGATTCAGGTGTTGAGCCCGAAACCACTTTTTTGATCTTTGTAACCGTATGTTCCTTATCACCCGGGTTGATCCTTTCCGGTGAATAGCCGGCATAAAAATCTTTATTGAACACGAGCCCGGAATGTTTTTCAAGAACCGGTACACATTCATCTTCAGTTACACCGGGGTAAACGGTGGACTCGTAAATCACATAGTCACCTTTCTTCAGCACTTTGCCAACGGTTTCGCTGGCGCGGTACAGCGGGGTCAGATCGGGACGATTGAATTTGTCAACCGGCGTTGGAACCGTTACGATAAAAAAATCTGATTTTGCCAGCGCGGTGGGATCGTTTGTGATGAAAATTCCGGGTTGATCGTCGTTGGATTTTTTCAGAACAGATTGCAGTTGTTCATCACTGATCTCAAGGGTATAATCGTTCCCTTCATTCAGTGTGGTGATCCGACGGGTATTGATATCGAAACCAATGACTGCGAATTTTTTGCCGAATTCAATAGCGAGCGGTAGACCAACATATCCAAGACCGATAACACTGATAATTTTCTTTTGCATAAGTCCTTTTGTGAGAAAGCTTTCAAATTTAGCTAAATAATGATATTTCCACAAAACAAGCTAATTCTCAACATTTTCTGAATCAGATTTCCTATATTTACTAATAAAAATCCATCAATATGTCGATCCTGAATACGAACAAGAACAACGACAAAGACAAGAAGAAAGGTGGTCTGCAAACAGGCAAGCCTGGTTTCGGCGGAACAAAAGGTAAAGGGAGCACCAACAGTAAAGCTGCTGCAAAGAACACGAGGATCACTGGTCGTTCGCAGCGTGGATCCTGATCATTCACATTTTCTTAATTCATTTTTAATTATACCCACAATAACTTGTGGGTTTTTTTTACGCTGAACGGCTTTTCTGAATTATTCAAATACCTCTGAAAATGACATCTGAAACCATACTCATCATTGTAGCAAGTGTCGTGTTTATCGCAGGTCTTATTGTTGGATTACTGATCAATAAATACAGGCTTGGAAGTTCACTTGCAGTTTCTGAATCCGCCACAGCTCAGTTGCGTGATCAGCTCGCAAAGACCAGTGCACAACTCGATGCTTCGGCTGCATCGCTTGAACATTCAAAAGAGCAACATCAGCTTGTGATCCAGCAACTTGGTCGTGTTGAAACAAGACTTGAACAACAGGCAATAACTGAATCGGAGTTAAGAAAGAATCTGCAGTCTGAATTAATTGAAAAGCATGGTCTCAATGGTGAACTCGTGCAGTTGAAAGAAAGCTTTGTTGCGCTTAAAACGAAGAATGATGAAATCTCCCGGACAAATCTTGAGATCAATAATGAGAAAAGTCGTGCAAAAGGACAGCTCGAGGAATTTCGTTTGCGTGAACAGGACCTCACCAGACAGATAGCTGATCTTTCTGCAAGAAATGAAGAGTTAAAAAAAAAGTCTGAACGCGACCTGATCGAGATTCAGCAGTTGCAGAGAGATATCAGAACGCTGCAGTTGGCAAACACGGCATTAACGGGACAGAATCATAGTCTCGCGGCCAAACACGATGCGGCTCTAAAGGCCGTTGAGGAACAACGTGAATTTGTAACCACGGCAAAGAAAGAGCTGAAGGATTCATTTGATTCCCTGTCAGCATCAGCGCTCGACAAAAACAATCAGTCGTTCCTTGATCTTGCCAAAACACAACTCACTACCCATATCGGGCAGGCAAAATCTGATCTTGATCTCAGGCAGCAGGCAATTGATAGCCTGGTGAAGCCATTGGGTGAATCGCTTTCGAAAATGGACGAGAAGATCAATTCACTTGAATCCAAACGGGAGGGTGCTTATCAGAATATCGGCACATTGCTCGATCAGATGAAGCAGAGCACGGTAGCGCTTGATCGTGAAACAAGAAACCTGGTGACCGCGCTTAAATCAAGTCATACAAGAGGAAGATATGGTGAGATCGCATTGCGCAGACTCGTTGAGTTTGCAGGTATGACCGATCAGTGTGATTTCCAGGAACAGGTTTCAACTGAGGCCGATTCCGGAAAGCTTCGGCCTGATATGGTGATCAAACTGCCAGGTAACAGATCGGTGGTTGTTGACAGCAAAGTACCTTTGAGCTCTTATCTGCAGATTTTTGAAACCGAAGATGTGGATGCCCAAAAGCGACATCTCCAGAATCATGCAAACGCGATCCGTATACACCTTCGTCAGCTAAGTGCAAAAGCATATTGGGACCAGTTTGATAATGCACCGGATTTTGTGGTGATGTTTATGCAGATTGAATCTTCTTTCGGAGCTGCTTTGCAGGAATGGCCGGGCTTACTTGAG
>JBEVNF010000036.1:0-5567 GCA_040508255.1 Flavitalea sp. | reverse complement strand
CACACGCGATTTTCGGTCGGATCATGTTTTTTGTTTGCAAATATGACCTCTCATGTTCGCCTGACCCCTACCGTTCGGTGACTATTTAGAAAACATTAACATTTCGATTTCGTATATGCATACACGTGAGAGGTACCCTATTGATTGGAAATAGGAAAAAGATCATGCAGCGATTTGCTGATATCTTCAAGACTACCACCCTTTTCTAGAAATCCATGCGCACCAGCTGCTATCATGCGGGAAACACTTAAATCTGTGTTGTCTGTGCTGAAAGCGAGTATGCGAACCTGCGGGAACATTTTTGTGAGCTCCTTCGTGGTTTCAAAACCGTCCATCACCGGCATATGTATGTCGAGAATGCAAATACCGGGAACTATACCGCTTTTGAGAATCTCAAGCAATTCCAAACCATTCGAAGCCTGGATGGTAACCTCATAGCCAAGATGGTTGAGTACGGCTATAAGACCATCCCTGAAGATCTGATGATCATCAACCAGGGCAACGGTTATCTTGGAATGCTGTTTCATATTAAGTTGAGCAAAACAAAAATAGAAACCCATTACCCGGATGCTGCTTAAATCAAGGCCCTCTTTTAGAAAACCGGTGGTTGTATCCGTAAGCGCTAAATGTTTTTACCTATTTTTTCAGGCCGGTGACACTTCTCTTAGGTTGGCTTTAGAAATATTTCTTATCATCCCCTTAAACAGAAAAAGATGAAAGGGAAGCATCGAATACCAATATAACCGTCCTGTGATGCCATGGGGGCGGAATGTGGCGGTCTGATATAAGATGAACTTATCCTGTTCGCGGCAGATCTTAAACTCCAGCCAGGCCTCGCCGGGAACCTTCATTTCTGCAAACAGCAGGAGCCGTCTTTTTTGGCGATCCGCCACCAATACCCTCCAGAAATCAACGCTATCACCTGCAAAAGTGTCTGATCTGTGCGTACGTCCTTTCCGGAGCCCTACTCCTCCAAAGAATTTATCTATAAAACCACGGGTCTGCCAGAGAATATTTCCATAATACCAGCCGGTGCTATCACCGATTGTCCAGATATTATTAAACACTGTCTCAAGATCATGTTCCGGGATTTCCCGTTTTTTCTGATCTTTAAAACATCCATATTCCGGCACTTCGAGTTTCGACAGGATAGCTGTTTTTGTATTAAAAGCACTGAACGAATTTTTCCAGCTGCTTACGATTTCGTTTTGTTCGATCTTTTGAAAGGCGATACCAACGGATTCCTTATAAGTGAGTAATTTGACACCTAGTTTTTCTGCGAGGTCATTCGGGCGGCAAACCACATCAACCTTCATACTATCTACCAGGTTCACTGCAAGCTGATAAGTGGTCGAGGTAACAAAATAGAGCCAGTAGCTCGAAAGCTTCGGGGTCATTACCGGTAGCGTAATGATCTTTCTTTTCAGGTTACGCAGTTCAGCAAACTGCATGAGCATCTGTTTGTAAGTAAGTACATCCGGTCCACCGATATCAAAATCCTTGTTGAGTGCCGGTTCATAGTTCAAAACTCTTGTCAGGAATTCGATCACATTACGCACACCAATGGGCTGGCATTTGGTCTTGAGCCATTTCGGAGTGATCATCACCGGAAGTTTCTCCACCAGGTCCCTGATGATCTCAAAGCTTGAGCTGCCGGAGCCAACTACAATGCCTGCGCGCAACACGGTCACCGGTATTCTACCTGACCTCAGCTGTTTTTCAACAGCCAGTCTTGAACGCAGATGGGGACTTAATTCTTCTGCATTTACAATTCCGCTTAAATAGATGATCTGTTTTGCTGATGTCTTCTCTATCGCTTTCAGGAAATCAGATGCGATCTTCAATTCCGTTTTCTCAAATTCCTTGCCCTGGCGCATTGAGTGCACCAGGTAGTAGGCAATTTCTATCTCTTCAGGAAAATGAAGTTTGGCAGGGTCTTCCAGATCGATTTCGATCACATGGAGTTTGTCATTCTTTGTTTCGAAATGAAACCTTCCCTTGTTACGCACTGCACAATACACCTCATGACCCGCCTTAAGCAAAGGTTCAATGATCCTTTTCCCGATATAACCATTTGCACCTGTGATCAGTATTTTCATTATTAGGCG
The DNA here is from genome assembly GCA_040508255.1 of Flavitalea sp. GTDB lineage: Bacteria > Bacteroidota > Bacteroidia > Chitinophagales > Chitinophagaceae > DATHKG01. Next base: position 3,459 of record JBEVNF010000036.1, on the reverse strand, counting down.
GTTTTTTGCTGCATTATGTTCACCATAATTCATCAAAATGAATACCATCAGCCTTCGTAATTTTGCATGCATGGAGACAATCTGGAAATGGACACTCGATGAACTGAAAACCACCACCGCCACTGATCACCCGGTTGCCACCAGTGGAGCTATAACGCTGGTAAATGCAGTTTACGGCTGTTCATTGCTTAAGATGACATTATCCATATCATTGTCAAAACTCAAATCGAAAGCATCTATTGACAAAGTGAAGAAACTGATGGCAGATACCGAGCAACAATCAAATGCATTAAGCTCCGCTGCGGATTCTGACATAGGTGCGTTCCAATTATTTCTTGCGAGTTTTGATCTTCCTGCCGATACTGATTCGCATAAAAAACTACGTCGCGAAGAGATCGTACAACATCGGCTTGAATCAATCAGAATTCCGCTGGAAGCGGCGGAACGTATAACCAGTCTTTATACGATCATCTTTGATGCAATACCGATGGTGTCTAAAAACGTGCTTCCCGATCTTGCCTGTTGTGCGAACATCTTCTACAGTTGTATAAGCAACCTGGCCTGGAATGTTAAAGTCAATTCAAAAAAGCTGACGGCCGATGCGAGGATCAGGCTGACCGCGGCTGCCGGGTTACATAAAAATGACGCTAAAGTAGCCACCAAGCTTGTAAATAAGCAGGTTGCAAAGCTGCTGGGAGTTTGAGCCACACGTGGTAGGATTATTGAAGGTATTTGTGAAATAAATATAACAGTGTGAAGCATTTGCCCTCGTCAATTTTGATGTACTTTTGCACTATTGCTGACGAGTGCTGTCCTATCATCTGTGCCAATGGCATGGATCACAGAAACTAAAGCAATTTTTATGAAAGTCGTTATTATCGGTGGTGGTTTCGCAGGAATGAATCTCGCTAAAAAGCTCGCAAACCACAGTTCAATACAGGTCACGCTTGTGGACCGGAACAATTACAATTTTTTTCCTCCCCTGTTGTACCAGGTATCCACTTCATTTATTGAGGCATCTAATATCAGTTATCCATTCCGCAAGATGTTCCAGCATAAGGACAATCTGCGTTTCTTTAATGGTTCGTTGATAAAGATAGATCAGGCAAACAATATTATTGTTACCGACGCAGGCGACCTTCCTTATGATCAGCTTGTGCTTGCAATGGGTACTGAAACCAATTACTTTGGTATGCAGAACGTACAGAAGTATTCATTGCCAATGAAAACGATCGATGATGCACTAACTCTTCGGAATCATCTTTTACTGAATATGGAAACATTGATCCGTACGAAGGATGATGCGGAACGTCAGAAAAGAAAATCGATAGTGATTGCCGGTGGCGGACCAACCGGTGTTGAAGTGGCAGGAATGATCGCAGAGATGAGTAAGAATATTCTTTCGAAGGATTATCCTGAACTTAATTCTCCCAAAGCATCAATATATCTGATAGATGCCGGTCCTGCATTGCTTGGACCAATGAGCAAAAAATCACAGAAGGAGGCATATACAGTGCTCGAAAAGCTTGGCGTAAACATCATGCTGAATACAGCAGTGAAAGACTTCGTGGATGGAAAAGTGATTCTTTCAAACGGAGAAAATATTTTAAGCAATACTTTGATATGGGCATCTGGTGTTGTTGCAACAGATGCACCGGGATTACCTGCTTCCAGTATAACACGTGGAAGAAGAATATTGGTAGATGAAACCAACAAGGTATTGGGAACTGAAAATATTTATGCGATCGGTGATCAGTGTTTTATGACTGCTGATAAAGCATTTCCAAATGGCCATCCGCAGCTTGCCCAGGTTGCTATTCAGCAGGGTGTATTACTGGCGAAGAATTTTGAACGCATACTAAATCACAAAGCTCCATCACCATTCAAGTACACCAACAAGGGTTCGATGGCCATAATTGCCAAATATCGGGCAGTGGTGGATCTTCCGGTGCGTGGATTCTTCAGTGGATTTTTTGCCTGGATCATCTGGTTATTCATTCATATCATTCCTATTGCAGGATACAGGAACAAAGCAAAAATTTTCTACAACTGGTTCTGGTCATTTATTACAAACGATCCTACATTAAGATTGATCATCAGACCTTCGAAAAAAGATAAAGTGTTGCAACAGGAAGTGATAAAAAAACCTGAACAAAGCAAAGAACCAGTGGCGATTTAAATTTATACGGGCTGACTACATTTATAGTCAGCCCAAATTATTTACGGTTCAAAGATCGCAACTGCAACTCTTGAATCTGCACAGCCATAATACAGGAACCACTTCTTTCTGAAGTAGACAAGTCCTTCTACAAATACTGTCCCTGCAGGATATTGACCTGATTTTTCAAATGACGCTTCAGGTATGAAAAATGGTTTGTCGAGTCTTCCGATCGCTTTGGTAGGATCATTGCGATCAAAGATCACCTGTCCTGCGCAGTATGAATTTGCTGTATAATTTTTATCTCTTGATTCGTCGCTTCTGTTCTTACCATTGTAGAGCAGCAATATGCCCTTGTCTGTCATCACTGCCGGTGGGCCGCATTCAGTAAGATCGCTGTCGAAAAAGCCGGGTCTTGTTTCAATCAGTTTTTTCAGCTCTCCATTTTCGTCGAGCAATGGTTCCCAGTTAACGAGATCTGTTGATGTGGCAGCATAAACAGCATGTTCGCCCCAATACATCCAGTATTTGCCCTTGATTTTAGCGATCACGGTTTTATCCCCTTTCAGTTTGGTTATAACTGAAGCTGATTTACTTGCTTCGTTATAAAATCTTCCTTTGTAAGCTTTCTTAAAGATGGATCCATGCTTTTGCCATTTTACAAGATCTTTCGAGATGGCTACTCCGAGTCTTGGAACTTTGTTGTTCCATTGAGTATACATCATCACATAACGTCCATCTTCAGTCATTGCAACACGGGGATCCTCGCATCCTCCGCGCCATTCCACTTCTTTTTGTGAATCTTCTCCGGGAAAAAATACAGGTTCTTTTCTTCTGGTCATTGTGATGCCATCAGCGCTGGAAGCCAGTCCCAGTCTCGATGTGCGCATTCCAATACCAATGCCAGATTTGTCTTCTGCCCGGTATAGTACATGGATCTTATTGTTGAAGACGACTGCTGCCGGATTGAAGGTGTCATTTGACTCCCAGTCAACCTGTTCCTGTCTCATCGGGCAGAAAAACCTCGTAAGACTATCCGGGGATATTACCGGATTTTTCCCTTCAGGTCGTATAAATGGTCCAAATGCCCATTCAGGCAGGTTTGCAGTAAGCTGAGCGGAAGCGGTTCCAGGAATGATCAGGGCTATAACCAGGGCGCCGATCAGGCTGAATACGCCGGATTTACGGCTTGATGAAAACTGAAAAAAAGGTTGAAACATATGTGCAAGTCTTAGATATACGGAAGTTACCATCCTGTAAATAATTTTTAGTCAAAAAACGGGGTTATCCACAAAAAAGAA
>JBEVNF010000019.1:0-4172 GCA_040508255.1 Flavitalea sp. | reverse complement strand
ATCCTGCTTTGAATCAGGAAGCTCAGGTAATACGTCAGAATCGTCTTCAGTCTGTTAAGCGAAGAAACCAAAGATCAGCATTCTTTCATGCTGCATCATTTGTATTAACAGTTGGTGGAACAGTACTTAAAATAATTGGAAAGGGTATAATACTTTCAGGCAGATTATTAAAACCAAAGAAACGATCACGGCTGTAATTTCTGCCGTTTTTTCTCAATCTCTTTTTGCTGAAGTGTGGTACCCTCTTCAGCTTCCACCTCGATCGTTTTGGTGATCACTGCGTACTGATCAGGGTGAATCGCCGAACCATATCGCACAGCGTACGCTTTTGTAAACTCGGCTCCGAAATAAAGGATCACTGAAGAGTAATAAATCCAAAGGAGTAACACCACGAGAGATCCTGCAGTTCCAAACGTGCTGCCTACGTTACTTTGACTGATGTAGAATGAAATAGCAAACTTACCAATCATAAACAACGCTGCTGTGGCAAATGCACCGGCTCTGACATCCCGCCATTTGATCTTGGCGTCTGGCAAAACTTTGAAAATAGCGCCGAATAAGATACTTGTTACCAGGAATTGAATGCCGAGATTTACGATGTAAAAAACAACAACTGTGAATCCGGGAAACAAATTATTCAGTCTGTCGCTTAATCCTTCAATCAACGCTGAAACACCGAGAGAAACGAGCAGCAGAAATCCTAGTCCCACAACAATCGAAAACGAAAGCAGCCTGTTCTGCAGCATTTTTAACCAGCCGCGCTTAGGCTTTGGCCTCAATCCCCAGATCATATTTATCGATTCCTGAATCTCCGCAAATACTGTTGTTGCACCTACTATAAGTGTTATCACACCAATAATAATGGCTACGGTGCTCTTTCCTTCAAGAGATGCATTTGTTATGATCTGTTGTAACTGCAGTGCGGTATCCGGCCCAACAAAACCTTCAATCTGGTTATAAACTGAGTCCTGGGCAGTTTCCGGCTTACCATAAAATATACTTGCAACAAAAATGATCACTATCAGAAGAGGGGCCATTGAAAACAGCGTATAATATGCTAGTGCACCGCTCAGCTTAAATACCTTATCATCAATAAAACCATTAAATGAATCTTTCAACACTTTCCATAGTCCTTTCACAGTAAGCTTCTTCTTCATCCGGGATATTTACGCTAAGCAAGCAAAAAATTGACCACCGGCTTCAATACCCCGCATTTAGTTCAGGAATTTCAAAATCAGTTAATTATCTTCATTCTCAACATCATGCGAATACCTTCTTTATTTAAGAATCTATACTTCCAGGTAATTTTTGCAATCATCACCGGGGTGATACTTGGTCACTATTTCCCGGAATTTTCGGTAAAGCTCAAACCACTGGGAGATGGCTTTATCAAGCTGGTCAAGATGATGATCGTGCCTGTAGTGTTCTGCACCATCGTACTTGGGATCGCCGGAATGGAGAATATGAAGAAAGTTGGGCGTGTGGGTCTCAAAGCCATTATCTACTTCGAGATACTTACGACAATTGCGTTGATTACCGGTTTGTTAATAGTCAATATTGTAAAGCCGGGCGAGGGCATGCATATCGATGTAAATACACTGAACACATCCGGTCTAGGTACTTATACTTCGCAGGCGAAACAACCTACAACCACTGTTGAATTTATACTTCATATAATTCCAGACACGATAGTTGGTGCTTTTGCAGGCGGTGAATTGTTACAGGTTTTGTTATTCTCTGTTCTTTTTGGCTATGGTCTTACACGAATCGGACCCGCTGCCACGCCGGTTACCACATTCATCGAATCATTTTCAAAAGCCATCTTCGCCATCATTCATATAATTATGAAACTGGCTCCTATCGGAGCTTTGGGTGCGATGTCATTTACTATCGGAAAATATGGACTTGCCACTTTATTATCACTCGGCAAGCTGATGGCTGTTTTTTACGCGACCTGTATTTTCTTTGTAGTTGTTGTGCTTGGATCTGTGCTTCGGTATTACGGCTACAGTATATTCAGGTTGCTGGGATACCTTAAAGAAGAACTTCTTATTGTTTTAGGAACTTCCTCATCGGAGTCAGCTTTACCGAGACTGATGGAAAAACTAGAACGGGCCGGTTGTTCAAAACCAGTGGTTGGTCTTGTGGTTCCAACCGGGTATTCATTCAATCTTGATGGTACCTCCATCTATCTCACGATGGCTGCTGTGTTTATAGCGCAAGCCACTGACACTCCGTTAACAATAGGCAATCAGCTAACACTGCTTGCCGTTTTGCTTATAAGTTCCAAAGGCGCAGCAGGTGTAACCGGAAGCGGATTTATTACGCTCGCTGCTACATTACCACTTGTAGGAAACGTGCCGGTTGCTGGCGTAGCCCTGATACTTGGGATCGATAGGTTTATGAGTGAGGCCCGGGCGCTTACAAACATTATTGGAAATGCAACTGCCACTGTTGTTGTATCCGGCTGGGAAAACGAGATTGATAAAGACACTGCTAAACAATACTTCTGATTGTAGATGAATTTCTACAACTTCCCCTTTCAAACTTCAGGCCCTCTTTTTATCTGATTGAGTACCTCTCTCATCTATGCTACCCATTTATTAAAATTGGTTAATGCGTGTGTATCCGCGAAAAGAAATTTCCAGAGATGTCGTCAAACAGATAGCGACCATCACAGGAATACATCCGGATGGACAGTTAAAACAATCATCATGAAGCTGAGAACAATACTATTGGTTTTATCAGTTGGGCTGGGTAACAATGCTTCTTTTGCACAGGATCTCGTGAATAAGGATTCAACCCTGACCTGGGATCTGAAAACCTGTCTTGGTTATGCACTCAAAAACAATATCCAGGTCAACACACTCAGATATGATGAAGCGCTCAGTGAGCAGGATCACCTTTTAACAAAGGCGAGATTATGGCCAACACTTAACGGATCACTAACCCAGTCATTCACCAATAGTAAAAACGCCAACCCGGTTATCGGCGGTTTCCAGACTCAATCAAGCTTTGCAGGCAACTACTCACTTAATACAGGATGGACAGTTTACAATGGTGGTTATCTCAAAAAAGATATAGAACAGAAAGATGTTCTTATGCAGTCAGCAAATCTTTCAGTAAAGGAAGCTGAAAATGATATCACCGTGCAGATCACGCAGGCATTCCTGAACATACTGCTGGCAAAAGAAAACATTGTTTACCTGCAGGATGTACTTACAACATCCCAGGCACAACTAAAACAAGCAGATCAGAGATATGAACAAGGAGCTCTTTCCAAAAAAGATCTGTTACAGTTACAGAGCCAGGTTGCAAACGATAAATATGTTCTTGTAAATGCACAAACAAATGCAAGACAAAACACTGTAATACTTAAACAAATCTTACAGATTCCATCCTCAGTTAATTTCCAGGCAGCCGAACCCGATACAGTGATTGCCAGGGAACCCATCCCAACACTGGAAGAAGCCGCAAGAACGGCGATGGATACAAGACCTGAAATACAAAATGGTAAACTTAATATCCAGATAGCCGAACTCGAACTTGCGAAGCAGCGCGCTCTTGGTCGGCCTTCTATTACTTTGGGAGGAAGTGTTTCATCCGGTTTCTCAGATAACCAGAGCATTAAATTCCTTTCTCAGATCGACAACAACTTCTTTCAGCGTTTAGGACTCACCGTTGGAATCCCGATTTTCAATAACAGGACAGTCAAAACAAATGTCGAACGATCTAAAATTCAGATCGAACAGGCAAAGCTCACACTGATCGGAACCAAAACCACACTGGACCAGGCTGTAGAGCAGGCTTATATAGCTGTGATCAATGCACGCGCGCAATTTGATGCTGCAGAGGAGCAGCTTAAAGCTAATGAAGAAACATATCGCATAACATCGGGTCAGCTTGAACTCGGAGCAGTCAACGCACTTGATCTTCAACTGCAAAAGAATCTTTATGTGCAGGCTGTACAGGCTTTTGTTCAGGCAAAATATAATGCAGTATTAAGCATAAAGGTTTACAATTTCTATACAGGTGTTCCTGTAACACTTGAATAAACTATTTGAAAGACAAAACACAGAACATGAAAAAATACAGATGGCTGATCTGGCTGATCGTTATAGTTGCCGCGGGTGTTGCTATTTGGTACTGGAAGTTTCGCGAGAAAGAAGTTC
>JBEVNF010000566.1:0-3148 GCA_040508255.1 Flavitalea sp. | reverse complement strand
ATAGCGGCGACCACGACCAATCTGTTGCTGCTACGCCGGCAAAAAGACCAGCCTCGCTAAAATGACCATTTCTCCTGTTGTACTGGAGATTGTTTCTTGTGTATTGATGGTGGTAACCATAAGAAATTTTCAGGTTGAAAATATCATAGTCATCTTCTCCGAGAGATCGCTTCAATGTATATGGATCATCTGAAAGCATATCCATTGAAATAATCTCCGGATGACCGTCATTGTTAATGTCCGCCACATCGACTCCCATAGTGAAGCGACTGGTATGAGCAATTCTTTGTGTTATTTCTTCTTTGAAAAATCCTTTGCCATCGTTGAAATAGAGATAATCATTTTCATGAAAGTCATTCCCGATATAGATATCAGGATATCCATCAAGGTTGATGTCGGCAATACAGATCCCAAGCCCGTAGCCTATTACAGAACTGTTAATACCACTTAATGAAGTTATGTCTGTAAAGCGGCCTCCGTCATTACGGTACATTCTCGCACCACTTACCGGATGTGTCTTCCCAAGAAATTCATGTCTTGGACGATAGACACCGTTCTCATGAACTGAATGATTCAAAAGAAACATATCAAGATCACCATCCATGTCTGCGTCAAAAAAAGCCGCCTGTGTACTGAAGCCCGAGTAGTCAAGTCCATATTGTTTTGCCAGATCCTTATACTGTGGTATTCCATTGTTAATACCCTGGCAAACGAGCAATTGATTTTTGCTTTGCAAAGAAAGATAGTTTCCAACGCGGCAAATATAGATGTCGAGTAGCCCGTCATTATTGATGTCAACCACGGACACACCAGTGGACCAGCCACCATCCTGCGGTATTGCTGAAACATCTGTTACATCTTTGAATTTCAAACCGCCCTCATTCAGGTAAATTCTGTTTTCACCCTGGTTTGCTGCAAAAAAAAGATCTGTCTTTCCATCATTATTAAAATCACCGGCACCAACACCGGAGCCATTATAATAATACATGTAATTGAAGAGATTGAAACTATCTGTTGGTGTAAGCTTGTTGGCAAAATCAAGTCCCGTGATCTTATTGTCAAGGGCAAGGAATGAAGGCTCACTCCGCGTCTCATCGTCACAGGAACTTACAAGCGCCAACAGGCCAAATAAAAACAGCCATAAAACCCTACATTCTTCATTTCGCATCATCTGCAGACCTGGACTTTAATCTATACAAAACTGGTTGATCATTATTACGCAAAAACAAAAGGTTTTTCACTTTGTTTGTGTTGAAAAGAGAGATGTCACGAACCTCGCCTCTGATATTCAATCCTGACCTCGAATTATTCATCAGACTAAAATCTCCCTTTCCATTATTCACGAGAACGCTTCCAAAGTTCGCATCAAGCCTCTCGAACTGAGGAAGAAATCCAAATTGATTGCCTCCTAAAACGATATCAGGTTTTGAATCACCGTTCACATCTGTCAATAGTACTGCGTTTACAGATGAAAGCTGAATTTCGGAAGGCATTTCTTTTACAGTAAACTGTCCGTTACCATTATTGATGGCAACAATAGAAGGACTATAATTGAATTCTTTTACTACTGCCTTGCCTAGAACATTTGAGGCAAACAAATCCTGGATTGATTTACTAGCAAATTCACTGTGTTTAAGACTTTTCTTTTTCAGCACCGGTAACTGATCCTGGATGTCTCTTTTTAAAAACACTGGTACATCCCTTTTATTGATCGTGCGCGTAAGAACCTTGTCAACAACTGAATTATCATCGAAGTCATTGATCCACACCTTGACCGGGTTTTCTTTGTCCGGATTCAAATAAAAATTCTGACCAATATTTCCAAGCACAAGATCCTCGTCCCCATCGCCATCGAGATCTGCGCTTTCAACAGTTTGCCACCAACCGGATAGTTCGTTCAGATTTGATTTGATCTCGCTGATCTTACCATTCGGGAAGCTGAAGATTCTTGGTGCCATCCATAGTCCTGTGATCACAAGCTCTTTTTGACCATCCCCGCTAAGGTCCGACCAGATAGCTTTTGAGGTCATGCCGATTGTAGATAATACCGGATATCGGGTTTTTGCAACATCAGTAAAATGACCTTTGCCATCGTTTTCAAAAAAATAACTGACCGGAGTGGCGCCATAGTCGCCGGGTACACTTCCGCCACCCACAAAAAGATCAATATCGCCATCACCATCATAATCGTGTGCGGCAATGGTTGCGATATTCATTTTATTTGTTGGGAATGCCTTTGTGTCGAGTGAAAAATTTCCTTTCCCATCATTGATGTACAATCTGTGCTCGAGATTTGTACTTTGTGTAGCCTGATTGTTCCCTCCGGAACAAATCAACAGATCGTTATCTTTATCGCCATCAGCATCGAAAAACAAGATAGCGACATCTTCGAAGGCTGCATATCTGGTAAAACTTTCCTGTTGTTTTTTCACAAACCCTCCCGCAGACTGAATGTATAGCTGACCGCCCTGGCCGGCTGCACCACCGATGAACAAATCGTCAAGACCATCACCATTTACATCAGCTACTGCAGACTTTGGTCCTTGCCTGGAAAGCATTTGTGGAATATTACGCTCATAATAAAAATCAACATAATCATCTTCCTGGTGTTTTTCAAATACATTGGTGACTGAACTGAACAGCGCATTGCCTTCAGGAAGCGGCTTGGCCGTTATGCTGTCTGATGCAGGATTTCCAGGCGGGTTGAATATATTTTGTCTGAAGGTATAAGTGCTGTCTACTGCCGGTGATCTCACAACGATGTTGGAAAGATCCGGCCATGTAATTTTGAATGAATCAATCTTTGTGCGCAAACCGAGCCCTATCACGATCCTGTAATCTACTGAAGATTGAAATCCGCGGCTTGGAACAAGTTCCCGGACAAGACGTTGACTGTCGGCATACACAACAACCTTACTACCTATTGCGAATGTGTTCTGTGCAGTTCCTTTCAAATCAAATGCAATGAAATGATTTTTATTTACTTCACGTGCATTGTTCCGATAAACAAATGCAGGCTGATTTTCATTATTAATCACCAGATCAAGATCACCATCATTATCAAGATCTCCATAAGCGGCACCGTTTGAGAATGAAGTTTGTGTGAAGCCCCAGTCTTCTCCCTGATCTGCAAACCTAAGATTGCCTA
>JBEVNF010000560.1:0-6479 GCA_040508255.1 Flavitalea sp. | reverse complement strand
ATATGATTGAGTATTATTTTCCTTATAAATATATGACGGACGTAAAATGGGATGAAGTTTTAAGAACATCCTTATCCGGGTTCCTGGAAGCAAAAAATGCATATCAATACAATGTCGCTCTTACTAAACTTATAACAAGTATCGATGACTCACATGGGACGTATGTGAATCAAAAAGTGAAGGATACTCAATTCCCTTATACCTTTCCTTTCGGATTAAGTATCACAAATGATACAGCAATTGTATCTGTTGTTTACAATGATAGTTTGGCCGAATTAAACGGTATAGTTAAAAATGATATTATAGTAAGCATCGATGACCAACCAATCACAGAATTAATAAAAAAACTGCTTCCTATTACCGCGGGCTCAAATTATACCGCACAACTAGCAAGAATGTTCTGGCAAGGATACTTGTTTTCTGATTCTACACGTCAGGCAAGGCTTGGAGTTCTTAAAAATGGCAAGGTGGAATTTAAGAGGGTACGGCGTTATACTTCGAATGACGTTACAGTCAGTAATCCATTTAACATAGAATTTCCCAAACCCAAAATCTTACCAGGAAATTTATATTATGCGGATCTCAGCAGACTTTCAGATGCGGACGTTCATAAAATGATGAAAACAGCCCTGAAGACCAGAGCAATCATACTTGATCTCAGGAGATTACCACCTGTTGGATTCAATGCGATCTGCAGCTATTTTACCAAAAAATTCACCCATTTCGCAACTGCAATGTCTCCTGACTTTACTTATCCAGGTTATTTTAAATGGATTGAGGAATTGACTATCCATCCTGAGCAAAAAAGGAAATTATTTAAAGGCCCGGTATTCGTTCTTGTCAATGAAGTAACTCAAAGCCAGAATGAGTTTACAGCAATGGCGCTTGCGTCCTGCGACAATGTAAAGATAGTCGGAACACAAACCTCTGGTGCAGATGGAAACTCAACGATAATAGAACTTCCCGGGAATGAACGATTCGGCGTTACCTGGGCAGGACTTTATTATCCTGACAAATCACCAGCCCAACGGGTTGGAGTCAGGATTGATATTATTGTTAACCCAACTGTGGCGGGAGTGATTGAAGGTCGTGACGAAATACTCGAACGCGCTGTACTCGAAGCAATAAAATAGAATAACAACGGGACCTGAATAGTCCCGTTGTTATTTTCTCAAACCTCCGCGGGATGCTTCCACGGAGCCCTGTATTTTCGTTTAAGCATTGATGTTGCCTCATTATCTCCCTTCACTGTTTTTGTAACCGGATCATAAACTAACGGACGCCCAAGTTCCATAGAAAGATTTGCAAGAATACAACTCGCTGTTGAAATATGTCCTTCCTCTATATCCGCAACAGGTCTTGTTTTATTTTCAATAGCCTCCAGGAAATTTTTCATGTGTAACCTGGTAGCAGGTGCAGCATTCAACTCGATCTGCGGCTCATTCACATCTTCAGGATATTTCTCTTTCTCAAACACACAATCACCGTGAATCTTTTCTCCCTTTCCCTCAGGAACAAAATCATATTGCATAGTACTTCCCGTCAGGGTGCCCTTTTCACCATAAAGCTTAAAAGCCCACGGATATTCAGGATCCGCTGGTGTGCCCCAGGTACGATGCTGCCAGGAGCAATTCAGATCATCATATTCAAACAGGGCCGATTGGGTATCAGAAATATTTGACTTACCTTCTTTCTGCACATAAATTCCACCGGTTGAGCTGATACGTTTGGGCCAGCCCAATTTCAACATCCATCTTACAGTATCAAACATATGCACACACATATCACCTGTAATACCATTACCGTATTCCTTAAACGTGCGCCACCATCTTACATGAGGAATTCCATCATAAGGTCGTAAAGGTGCAGGACCCGTCCACATTTCATAATCGAGATAAGAAGGCACCGCTTCAACAGGTGGATTGCCGTTTGCACGCATATGATAATAACAACACATTTCAACATGAGAGATCTTTCCAAGCAAACCGGCATCAACGATGCGTTTCTTTGCTTCAATAAGATGCGGTGTACTTTTGCGCTGTGTACCAACCTGCACTACCCTGTTGTATTTTCGTGCAGCAGCCACCATTGCTTCACCTTCCAGCACATCCACACTGATCGGTTTCTGTACGTAGACATGTGCTCCCGATTTCATTGCCTCAATCGCAGTTAAAGCATGCCAGTGATCCGGAGTACCGATCAGTACAATATCAAGTTTGTTCTCTGAAAGAAGTTTCCTGTAGTCACGATAAAGCTTAGGAACCTTGCCTGATTTCTGGCGCTGGCTAACCATCTTACCAGCCTCCTCAAGCTTATTATTATCAGCATCACATAAGGCGACAACATTTACCGGCGAAACCTGTATCAGTCTGAAAAGGTCGCTTTTACCATACCAGCCGGTACCGATCAATGCCACATTATAGGGAGGTGCGGGAACAAATGAGTCCATACCGCTTGCCTTAAGTGTTGCAAGCGCAAGTGATGCAGTAGCGCCTTTGATGAACTTTCTTCTGTTGAAATCAAATGGTTGCATGCGTTAGATTTAAGTAAAACAAGTTACTTAAAAATCACATCACCGGTATACGAAGTATCACTTTAGTTCCTGATGCCTGTCCATCAGGCTCAAACATATCCTCAATATTTACGCTTGCCGTAACGGTAGTATGTTTGCTGACAAGCGACATCCTGTCTTCTGTAAGTTTCATACCCAAAGATTTCCGCGTCGTTGCAGATTTACTGCGCAGCTCGCGCGCCAGTGTACGACCTATCCCATTGTCTTCTATCACACACTGAAGCATTGATTCATTCACCATACTCACGCCAATGCTTAACCGACCTGAAACGCTTTTGTGGAGTAACCCGTGCCAGATTGCATTTTCGACATATGGCTGAATGATGAGCGGAGGAATCTCAATAGTATCTGCCTGTACTTCAGGATCAATATTAATACTATACTCAAACTTCTTATCAAAACGAAGCGCCTCCATTTCGATATAAAGTTTAAGTGCCTCGAGTTCGTTTGAAAGTATTACGTTTTTACTGTTGCTGTTATCCAGGATCAGCCTGATCAGTTTCGCAAAGCGGGTGAGATATAGCGAAGCCGTTGCCTGATCGCTCTTCACGATATAACGATTGATTGAGTTCAGGCAATTGAAAATGAAATGTGGATTCATCTGTGCCCGCAGCGCCTGCATCTCTGCTTCAGCCATTTTTTTCTGCGTGTCCATCAGCATTTCACGCGTCTGTTCTTTCTCGGCCTGCGCCCTTGCACGAACGATCTTGTTTGCACAAAGCGAAGCAATGGTGGTGAGGATAGAAAGATGTTTTTCAGTAAAGAAATCTTTGCCGGAGTGCTCGCAGTCAATGATCCCAAGTACCTTTCCGTCATAGATCATTGGTACAGTGATCTCCGAAAATCTCGCCTGCCCGTCAACGATGTATCGCTTATCCAGTGATGTATCTGCGATCATTTCAGAAAGGCCACTTAACGCAACACTACCAACAATCCCTTTTCCAACAGGTATCTCAATGGCATTGGCAACATCATCCCGACTGGGATTATTCAACCCGAATGCAGATGTTGGCACAAGCATTTTTCGTTGTTCATCCAGCAGGTAGATTACGCAATCTTCGAAATGCAGACGTGAAATACAGTTGCGGGCAACATCTTTAAGGATAGCGTCAACGGTTTGTTGTTCATATATTCCTGAAGCAAAATAATTGATGGCCGTTTGAATTTCCACTTCTTCCTTTTCTGCGCGTATCAGTTTTGTTCTCCTTCTGAAAGCCATCACTACTGCAAGGCTCACTACAGAGATCAGGGCGATGATAAACCACCATTTTTTATAGAAGGGACTGCTGATGCTGACCGGCACAACAGTTTCAGGTCCCCAGGTCTCACCACCAATACCAGCTCTCACCCTGAAGCGATAAGTCCCGCCCGGCAGATTCGTATAACTGGCATAACGTCTGTTGCCTGAATAAATCCAGTCTTTATCAAACCCTTCCAGCATATAAGCATACTGTTGACGTTCCGGCCGGTTAAAATCGATGGCCACAAATTCAAACGAAAAAAAGTTCTCATCATAGTTGAGCCGCAGCCCTGCATTCCTGGTTCCGGTATCACCAAAATCGCGCTCCCGGTCAAACACTTTAAATGAGTTGATAAATACGGTCGGTTGTTTGCCGGTTGGCCTGGAAATGGTTGCAGGATCAAACTGGTAATACCCTCCCGCAGCCGCCATATACATTCTTGAACCCGGCCCCTGGATCAACCTGATACCGATATCTTCTTTCAACAAGCCATCCTGCGCATTAAAACTGGTAACTTTTTTTGTTACCGGGTTGATCATTGTAAGACAAACCGGAGTGATCGCCCAGATATTTCCGGCTCTGTCCAGTTGCAAAGCCGTTGCAAGATCAGCCTGCAAACCATCTGATGCAGTGTACTGCTTAACAACAACCGGGGTTTTCTTGTTCCGGTAATCAACCTGGTAAAGACCTACATCAGTAGCCACCCACATATAGCCGAGTGAATCGGCTCTCAACGACCAGACACGGTTACTGGCCAGTGCAGAAGGCTTCAGATACTGGGGATAGATGTTTGTAAATTGCTTTGTTACCGGGTCCAGGATTGAAAGACAACCACGTATTCCACCAAACCAGATTCTGCCTTCAAGATCCTCTGTAATCGTTCTGACCACATCCGATCCGATTGATGTCGGGTTGGCTTTATCACAATAATAATGTTGTACTTCGCCATTTGCCGGATTGTAACTGACTACTCCACTGGTTGCCGTTGTGATCCATAACAAGCCTTTTGAATCCTCCATGATCCTGCCGTAAAAATCTGAGCGAAGTGCAGTGTCAGGATTATTCAGGATAACCTTTTCAAGCCTTTGTAACTTCTTATCTAACGTAAAAAGATTATCACGTGTTAACACCCAGACCCTGCCCGCACGATCCTGCAACAGATCACTTACGATCAGCATCCTTTCTTCAGAAGGTCTTGTTTCGAAAGAAATGGTTGAGGTATCACCGGTTTTGGTATTGACAACATAAAGGCCCTGACCATACGCGGTTCCCACGTACTGGTAAACACTATCACGGTCATGCATAACCGCCCTTACCTCACCAGCTTCAACTCCATAGGAATTTTTAATGGGTATTGGCTTAAAGAAAAACAAACGTTTTCGCTGCTCGATTTTTGTGAGCCCACCAATATGCGAGATCCAGATATTTCGCTCACGATCCTCCAGCACTCTGTATGTTTGCCTGGCCGGGATGTTGGTATGATAAGCATCATGATCACCAAAAAAAAGATAGCTGTTGAGACCAACAGTAAACAGTCCGAATCCCCGATCATAGGTTGTTACCCACAGGTCACCGCGTGCATTGCGTTTAAGGTCACTGATAACATTAGCGGTTTCCTTGTCTCTATGCGCTGTATCATATTTAAATATCTTCCAGCTGTTTTCTTTGATATTATAATACGAGATACCCCCTGCCCAGCTACCCAGCCAGTAACCACGTGTGCTGTCAGGAATAATTGTTCCGAAGAGATCATTTCTCAACACACCTACTTTGGGTTTCTCATTTCGGATAGCATTGAACTTATCCGTCTTCCGGTCATAAGTATACAGTCCATCATGAGTGGCCATCCAGAACAAACCCTGTTTGTCCTCATGAATTCCATACACGGTATTATAAATAACCTTTAACTGCGGTGTATAAAAAGGATCTGAAAAATCGCTGATCGATTTTTGAGTAAACAAACCCGTCTTCAGATCAAGGTGATACAAGCCATGCTGTGTAACCCCAACCCAGATCTCGTTGTTCCTGTCTGCAAATATTGTTGAGATTTCACTGGAAGGAAGTGAACCTTTTTTTAGATTGTTAGGGGGATAATTTCTGAATCTTCCTGTAGTAGTATTGTAGCAACTGACGCCACCCGTAAGAAATGCGATCCAGATATTGTTGTTCTTGTCCTCTGCAATGTAAGAGATATAATTTCCACCGATCGATGAAGAGTCTCCCGGGATTTTCCTGAACACCTTGAAGCCATAACCATCAAAACGATTGAGTCCATCCGGCGTACCGATCCAAAGATAACCACGGTGATCCTCGAGCATGTGAGTGATCTTACGGCTCGACAATCCCTTGCTCTCGTCATATGTATTCACGCGCCATTCAATTGGCATCTGCGCTGCCACTTTGTAGAAAGTGGCGCCGGCTAACAACCCGCAAAACAAAATCAATGATCGGATCGCTCTCAATGGTTATGGCTGGTTGGTTAACTGTGTAAATTAATAGGAATGGATAGGTTATGCCAATTTACTGAGTATTCTGCATTATTTATTGAGTAAACTACTTCAGATAAGGCACTGAAAATCATAATTCCTTAAATTACCACAGCAAAAACGATACATATGAAAGAAAACCACAATAACCGCCGGAAATTTCTGAAAAAAGCCGCTGCG
>JBEVNF010000536.1:0-5734 GCA_040508255.1 Flavitalea sp. | reverse complement strand
GAAACAGAAACGCCACAGATGGGATATATTTCCAACAGTGTCACCGCCACCGGAACCATTCAACCGGTAGATACAGTCTCCGTGGGTACACAGGTTTCAGGAACTATCAGCGCAGTATATGCAGACTTCAACTCAACCGTAAAGAAAGGACAATTGATTGCCGAGATCGATAAATCATTATTCCTTGCGCAGGTGCAGCAGATCAGTGCGAATCTTCAACAGGCAAAAAGTAATGTGGTGTTCCAGGAAAGCAATTTTAACCGCCAGAAAAAACTGTTTGATCTTGGAGCGATAAGTCGCGCAGAATATGAGAATGCATTGTATCAGCGTGATATTGCAAAAGATAATGTTACCAGTGTTGCATCGCAGCTTGATGCAGCAAACCGCAACTTATCATTCGCAAGCATCTACTCACCGATGGATGGAACTATCATGGCAAGAAATGTAAGTGTGGGACAAACAGTCGCTGCAAGTTTTAATACCCCTACACTCTTTGTTATCGCTCGTGACCTTACTAAAATGCAGGTTCGTGCTTCGGTTGATGAGGCTGATATAGGCAATGTTAAAAACGGACAGCGTGTGACCTTTACTGTAGATGCCTTTCCTGATGAAACCTTTGAAGGAAATGTCAAGGATGTGCGTTTACAGGCAAGTGTTGCAGCAAACGTTGTTACCTATATTACCCTGGTGGATGCGCCAAACGATGACATGAAACTGAAACCGGGTATGACGGCAAGTATAACGTTGTTTACCAAAGAAGTGCCCAACACAATGCTGATCTCATCAAAAGCGATCAAGTTCAAACCAGATTCTGCCATGATGAAAAAATATACCATTGATGACGACGTCACGCTCACAAAAAAGGGCTCTTCTAAAAAGGAAACAAATGCTTCATTGAATCAACCCGACACAACAAAACCATTACTTGCAAAAAAGAGTGAAAAGAGCGACAGAGCAATCATCTGGGTGAAAAAGGATAGCACCATCAGCAGCCGGGTTATTGAAACTGGTTTGAATGATAACGCCAATGTTCAGGTGATCTCCGGTTTGAATGAAGGTGAAATAGTAGTGAGCGGAGTGCTGCAACCAGGCGAAGAAAAGTCTGGTGGAACTGCAGCGAGAAGCCCGTTTATGCCAGCGAGACGTGGTGGCGGCGGAGGCGGCGGTGGTAGTCGCGGCGGTGGTGGGCGTCAATAATGAATCTTAAATTAAGGATCTATGGCAAAAAAAATCCTCGAACTAAATGATCTGAAGCGCGAGTTCAGAATGGGCAGTGAAGTTGTGCGGGCACTAAAAGGTGTTTCATTCGATGTTTTCGCGGGCGAGTTCGTGACTATCATGGGAAGCAGCGGTTCAGGCAAAACAACATTGCTTAATATACTCGGATGTCTCGACAAACCCACATCAGGATCATATCATATAGATGGAGTGAATATCAGCGGGCTATCAAGAAATGAACTTGCCTCGTTGAGAAATCAGAAAATAGGATTTGTGTTCCAGGCTTATAATCTTCTTGCAAGAACAAGTGCAAGAGAGAATGTTGAACTGCCACTTCTATATAATTCATCCGTATCAAATAAAGAAAGAAGAGATCGCGCGGTGAAGGCACTCGAATCAGTTAAGCTTGGTGAACGACTTGATCACTTACCTAACCAGCTTTCAGGCGGACAGCAGCAACGTGTTGCGATTGCGCGCGCACTCGTGAATGAACCTGTTATGATACTTGCAGATGAGGCAACAGGAAACCTTGACTCAAGAACTTCTTACGAGATCATGTCACTGATGCAGGAGTTAAATCGTGAACAGGGAAAAACAATTGTTTTTGTTACGCATGAACCAGATATAGCCGCTTTCAGCAGTAGAACCATCACGCTTAAAGATGGGAAGGTTGTCAAGGATACACAAAACGAAAACATCAAATCAGCGAAAGAAATGCTTGCTGCACTTCCGGTAGCTGAAGACTATTAAATTTAAGATCATGAATATTCCCAACCTGATACGAATAGCGATAAGAGCATTGCAACGTAATAAACTACGTGCATTTCTTACCATGCTCGGAATTATCATTGGTGTTGCCGCGGTGATCGCCATGGTTGCTATCGGGCAGGGATCAAAGAAAAGTATACAGGACCAGCTTTCAAGCATGGGTTCAAACATGATCACAATCCGCGCAAACAGCAACTCTACAGTTGGTGGTGGCGCAAGGCTGGAATCAGCAGCCTTGCAAACTCTGACACTTGATGATATCAAAGCCATAGAAAAACAGGCGACCTATATCAATGCCATAAGCCCTGCCGTGCAATCAAGAGGACAGGTGATCAACGGAGCATTGAACTGGCCGACAAGTATGCAGGGCGTTGCTCCGGATTATCTTGACATCCGGGACTGGAAAGTAAAAGAAGGAATTTCGTTCAGCGAAGAAGATGTTACCGGTGCAGCAAAAGTTTGTGTTGTGGGGCAAACAATAGTAGACAATCTTTTCACACCGGGTGATGACCCGATAGGCAAAATCATACGCTTCAATAAAATCCCGATCAAGATCATTGGTGTACTCGCGGAAAAAGGTGAAAATGCATTTGGCTCTGATCAGGATGATGTGATCCTCGCGCCCTACACAACAGTTCAGAAACGGATTATGGCCATCACCTACATTCAGAATATCTATGCTTCAGCTATCAATGAAAGCAGTACCAATGCAGCTACTGAAGAGATCACTGAAATACTTCGCTCCTCTCACAAATTATCCGCAGATGCCGAAGATGATTTCAGTGTAAGAACACAGGCAGAACTCATCAATACTTTCAGTTCAACAAGTGAGTTATTAACCGTTTTACTAACTGCAATTGCCGGCATTTCACTTGTGATTGGTGGCATCGGGATCATGAACATTATGTATGTGTCCGTAACCGAAAGAACAAAAGAGATCGGACTCAGAATGAGTATTGGTGCCAAAGGAGGGGATATCCTTATGCAGTTTCTCATTGAAGCGATCCTGATAAGCATCACCGGGGGTGTGATCGGTGTATTACTTGGAGTAGGTGCCACCCAGGTCATCACGAAATTGCTTTCATGGCCGACCCTGGTCTCTGAATCTTCTATTCTCCTGTCTTTTGCAGTTTGCGCGATCACCGGTGTATTTTTCGGATACTATCCTGCGCAGAAAGCATCGAGACTTGATCCTATCGAAGCACTGCGTTATGAGTAGATTCTGGTTCAGGCTGCAGGCATTTGTTGTAATATTGCGAATAAAGCAATAATCAGCCTGCAAATGGAATGGCATAAGTTATACAGTGCAAAAAGATCGGGATCAGAAAACAAAGGCAATTCACCTGAAACAATGAGGAATTCCTTCCTGCGGGATTACGATCGTATTATTTTCTCATCTGCATTCAGAAGGCTTCAGAATAAAACCCAGGTGTTCCCCTTACCGGGTCCTGTGTTTGTACACAATCGTCTCACCCATAGTTTGGAAGTCGCTTCGGTAGGAAGGTCAATCGGAAAAGCAGTCGGCGATGCACTCGCTGAGCGCTACAGCACCATGGACGATGAATTCAAAGAGTTTTACAAATATGAACTCCCATCAGTAATAGCAGCCGGTTGCCTCGCCCATGACATCGGCAACCCGCCTTTTGGTCATTCAGGTGAAGATGCGATCAGGGTTTTCTTCAGAGAACTTGAAGGCGATGCAAAAAAACGTTTCACTGAAACCTTATCAGAAAATCAGCAAAGGGATCTCTTATATTTTGAAGGCAATGCAAATGCATTCAGAACACTCACTCATCATTTTAATGAAAACGCTCCGGGTGGATTCAGACTTACCTATGCTACACTTGCATCAATCATTAAGTACCCATCAGATTCATTAAATGGATTTAACAAATCACAACTCGTAACAAAAAAATCAGGCTTCTTTGATCCTGAGATAGCGACTTACAAGAACATTGCATCCACACTCGGAATACCTCAACCGGATCATTCGAAAAATGTATTCTGCAGGCATCCGTTTGTATTTCTTGTCGAAGCCGCCGATGATATCTGCTACCGCATTATCGATTTCGAGGATGCACACCGGTTGAACATACTTTCAAAAGAAACGATAAAGGATCTTTTCCTTTCATTCTTTGACAATGAACAGGGTTATGACTCAAGAGAGAGGGTGGAAGCGACTTTCAATTCAATCAACGATGATAACCAGAAAATCCAGTTCCTTCGCGCAAAGCTGATCAACTTCCTGATCTTTCGTTTGAAGGATGTGTTTATGGATAAGGAAGACGAATTGCTATCCGGGACTCTTTCAAAATCGCTGATAGATTATTTACCGGAAAGAGAAAAAGCATTTATGAAGATCATTGACGACTTTTCTGTTGAGCATATATATAACTATCGTTCAGTAGTTGAGATCGAGATCGCCGGATATAATGTGATAGGTGGCTTGCTGAAAGAGTTCATGCATGCCGTCATGAATCAACGATCATCAAAGTCTGAAAAGTTATTACAACTGATATCGAAACAGTTTGTGATTTCCGGCAAGCCGGACATGTTGTATTATGATATACTGGCTGTGGTAGATTACCTTGCCGGCATGACTGACCTCTTCGCAGTGGATATATACAGAAAGATCACAGGAATTACAATCAGATAGAAAATGGTTCTCTTTCTGAAAGAATCAGAACGAGAACCATCAGTATGTTAAGCATGCACTCCTTCAAGGATTTCTTCAATCATCTTTTTGTTGAATGCTTCAAGATCTTTGGGGCTTCTGCTTGTTACCAATCCATGATCAGTTACAACTTCTTTATCCTGCCAGTCTACACCAGCGTTAATAAGATCTGTTTTTATCGAGGAAAATGAAGTCATTTCTCTTCCTTTTAACATTCCTGTTTCAATCAGCAATTGCGGGCCATGACAAATCGCTGCAACAGGTTTACCTGCTTCAAGGAACTGGCGTGCAAAATCCACACAATCTTTATCACGACGCATCAGATCGGGATTGATCACACCACCTGGAATCACTAATCCGTCATATTGTTCCATATCGGCTTCTGACACAACTTTGTCAACCTTGAGATCAATACTCCAGTGATCATGATCCCATCCTTTCACAGTATCACGTTGTGGTGATACGATATCTACTGTTGCGCCCGCTTCCTCGAGTGCCTTTTTAGGACTGGTAAGTTCGACTTCTTCAAATCCATTATCGGTGAGGATTGCAATGTGTTTCCCTTCAAGCGTTTTCATAAATGCTGTTTTAAATTTTATTCTGTTGAATTATAATCGTTGATTTAAGTTGATCGCAAAAAAATTATACCATCAACGATAATGATCACTTCATCTTTTTTACAATCATTCATCTCATTTTAATGTGTGTTCGCTACATTAATCTTAATTTCACCGCGCTTTGCCAGATACACAACATATGAGCATGACAGCAGAACATCAGCGTCTTGCAGTTAACGCTGCGAAACAGATACCGTTGGAACAGTGGGGACCTTACCTCAGCGATCGTCAGTGGGGAACGGTAAGGGAGGATTATGGCCCTTACGGTGATGCCTGGCATTACTTTCCATTCGAACACGCACACAGCCGCGTTTATCGCTGGGGCGAGGACGGACTTGCAGGGATCTCCGACTTCTTCCAGAATCTATGTTTCTCAGTAGCACTCTGGAACGGTAAGGATAAAATTCTCAAAGAAAGATTGTTTGGTCTCGGTAACAGCCAGGGCAACCATGGTGAG
>JBEVNF010000499.1:0-4891 GCA_040508255.1 Flavitalea sp. | reverse complement strand
ACAACTTCGGGGTAAAGGAAATGCTTGACACTTTCATCAGGATCGCACCGGTGCCGAGATGTCGTGCTACCTCGGTCCGTGAAGTTTGCCCGGATGAAGAAAAGATGTCTGGTTTTATTTTTAAGATCCATGCCAACCTCGATCCAAAGCACCGTGACCGGATCGCGTTTATGAGGGTCTGCTCTGGCAAGTTTGAACGCAACAAATACTTTCATCACGTGCGGCTTGATAAGGATGTGCGTTTCAGCAACCCTTATTCTTTCATGGCACGTGATAAAGACATTATCGAAGAAGCCTATCCCGGTGATGTAGTGGGTTTGTTCGATACCGGCAACTTCAAGATCGGTGATACGCTGACCGAAGGAGAGGAATTTTACTTTACCGGGATACCTGCGTTTTCACCTGAAATTTTTAAAGAGGTAGTGAATAAAGATCCTATGAAAACCAAGCAATTGGAAAAAGGATTATTACAGCTAACCGACGAGGGTGTGGCGCAGTTGTTTACCCAGTTTGGGGGGAACAAAAAGATCATTGGTTGTGTAGGGGAACTGCAGTTTGAGGTGATTCAGTATCGTCTGCTCCAGGAATATGGTGCATCTGTTCAGTTCAACTCTGTTCCGTTCTATAAGGCCTGCTGGATCACATCGGCTGATCCGAAGAAGGTTGAAGAGTTTATCAAATTCAAATCAGCCAATATTGCATCTGACAAGGATGGCCACCTCGTTTATCTTGCCCAGAGCGAATGGTTCCTGAATACCGAGCGAAACAACAATCCGGACATTGAATTTCACTTTACCAGTGAGATCCACAAGGAGACAGCCTAGATCAATCCGGGCACTCAAAACAGCTGATGCATAAATTGATTTTTGAAACCGAACGGTTATATGTTCGACGATTTACGATTGAAGACGAAGAGAACTTCCACAACCTGAACCTGGATCAGGAGGTGATGCATTATATCCGTCAGCTCAAAAACAAGGATGAGTCAAGGCACTTCCTCGAAGAAAATATCCAATCTTACGAAACCAGCCCGATGACCGGCCGCTGGGCAGTTCACGAAAAGGGTTCCAACCGGTTCGTGGGAATGTTTGCCATAATCCCGATGGACAATTCCAACTACTGGCAACTGGGTTATGCACTTCAGAAAGAAGACTGGGGCAGGGGCTTTGCGACGGAACTTACTAAAACCGGGATCAGCTACTCCTTCCGCAGAATGTATTTGCCAAAGATCATGGCGGTCACCGATGTTTACAATGTCAACTCCCAAAAGGTTTTGTTGAAATCCGGTTTTGAGCAACTGCCAAATGTGATTGAACATGGCAAGGAAAGCTGCCTTTTTGAAATCAGGAACAAAGCTGTAATAGAAACGAAACGCCTGCTAATTGCTGCACTTGACTGGGAACTGCTCAATCTTTACATTGAAACTGATCAGCGGCTGGAGAATGAGATCGGACTGAAACCGGGTAACCGGAAGATATCGGACGATCTTCGCGGAATGCTGGAAACGCAAACGCTCCCAGCCATGCGTAACGCAACGGAAAACGATTACTATTTCCACACTATCTGGATCGTGATAGATAAAGTCCGTAATATGTTGGTGGCAGAAATGGGTTTCCAGGGTTTGCCAGATTCAAACGGCGAGGTTGAGATTGGCTATGGTACCCAGCCTGGTTTCGAAGGTGAAGGCATTATGACGGAAGCAATTTCCGGCATGCTCAGCTGGACCGGAAAATATCAGGGGATCAAATCTGTAATAGCAAGAACTGAAAGCAGCAACCCCGGATCAATAAAAGTATTAGAGAAAAACGGTTTTAAGCTGATCAGCCGGGAAGGTGAAATTCTTGTATGGGGAATCTAAAAACAACCCCTTCCGCCGTAAAGAACGGAAGGGGAGAATAGATATTAATATGCAGGGTTCACTCCAACATAATTATGCGGACTGATCTTTTTCAATTCCTTCTTTACAGTAGCCTTTACATCCAGGCCATCAACAAATTTATGTAAGCTTTCTTTATTGATACCGCCTTTGCCACGCGTAAGTTCTTTCAACGCTTCATAAGGCGCCGGATAATTCTCTCTTCTCAAAACCGTCTGGATCGCCTCAGCAACTACGGCCCAGGTGTTTTCAAGATCAGCTTCAAGTTTTACTTCATTCAGCACAAGTTTGCCAAGACCTTTTTCAATAGATCTGAAAGCAAGTATCGTATGAGCAAATGGAACTCCAAGATTTCTTAAAACAGTTGAATCCGTAAGATCTCTCTGCAGGCGGCTCACCGGAAGTTTTGCAGCAAGATGCTCAAATAAAGCATTCGCAATTCCAAGATTACCTTCAGCATTTTCGAAGTCGATCGGATTCACCTTATGTGGCATTGCGGATGATCCAACTTCGCCCTTCTTTGTTTTTTGTTTAAAATAATCCATCGATACATAACTCCAGATATCGCGACACAGATCTGTCAGGATCGTGTTCACTCTTTTCATGGCATCAAATGATGCAGCAAGATTATCGTAATGTTCTATCTGTGTTGTGAACTGTTGTCTTTCGAGGCTCAATGCTTCGGTGACAAATTCGTTTCCAAAAGCAACCCAGTCTTTACCAGGAAATGCAATATGATGAGCATTGAAATTACCCGTCGCTCCTCCAAATTTCGCGCTCACAGGAATCTGCATCATCAGCTCCACCTGGTTGCGGAGACGTTCAACAAAAACCATGATCTCTTTGCCAAGACGGGTTGGGCTCGCGGGCTGGCCATGCGTTTTCGCAAGCATCGGGATCTCTTTCCATTCTTTAGCAAGTTGTTCAAGCTGGCGGTTCAGGTTCAAAATACCCGGAAGATATTCCAGTTCAAGCGCGTGTTTCCAGCTTAATGGGATCGATGTATTGTTGATATCCTGTGAAGTGAGACCGAAGTGAACCCACTCCTTTGTTTGTCCCAGTTTCAGTTCGTCGAGTTTTTCCTTGATAAAATATTCAACAGCCTTTACATCATGATTGGTGATGGCTTCGGTATCCTTGATCTTTTGTGCATCTTCCAGGCTGAAATTGTCAGCGATCTCACGCACTGCATTTTTTGCCGCAGCGGGAATGCTGAAAAACTTTTTGGAAGATAAAAAAAGATAATATTCGATCTCAACGAGAACGCGGTATTTCATCAGCGCGAACTCTGAAAAATATTCATCCAGATGGTGCAATTGTTTACGATACCTTCCATCTACCGGTGAGATGGCCGTGAGCGGGCTAAGTTCCATGAATTATGATTGAATTGACAATGTCAGTGCCTAACTTTGCGGCCAAAATTAAATGAATTGGAGAAGATAAAGGTTGGAATCGTGAATTATCTCAATACCAGGCCACTCGTTTATGGTATTGAAAATTCACGCGTGAAAGATGATATTATATTTACAGGCAACTATCCTTCGCAACTTGCAAAACAACTTATCAACGGTGAGATCGATCTCGGACTGGTTCCGGTTGCTGTGATTCCTGCGTTGAAAAACTGGCACATCAATACAAACTACTGTATTGGAACCGAAGGCGAAGTTGCCTCGGTTTGTATTTTCAGCGATGTACCGCTTCAAGAAGCCGACAGAGTGCTGATGGATTATCAGAGTCGTACCTCTGTAGCACTTGCCAAAGTGTTGCTGAAAGAATACTGGAAAATTTCACCAGAAATAGTCTCCACGGAAAATGATTACCGCCCCCTGATCAAAGGCAAAACTGCCGGACTTGTGATCGGTGATCGTGCCCTTGAACAAAGACATCACAGCAAATACATTTATGATCTTGGACTGGCCTGGAAGGATTTGACCGGACTTCCTTTTGTTTTTGCTGCGTGGGTGAGCCGCGAAGAACTGAACCCCGATTTTGTAAGCGATTTTGATGCTGCGAATAAATTTGGTCTTACCAAAATTGCACAGGTGGTTGAAGAAAAGCATTATGAAGTGTATGACCTGATGAAATATTATACTGAGAATATCAGTTATGAGTTGACCGCGCCTAAGCTAAAAGGACTGGATAGATTTCTGGGCTTTATCAGTTAAAGCTTCCCAAAATGGGAAGCCTGTTGGACACATCTTCGAGATAATAGAAACAAATTTAATCTCCAACCAAATGTGTAATATTCGTTTGATCCTCATCTCCGTTATATATTTACCATTCAAAACCTAAATCTAAATTTAACTCCCTTTTCTATGCGTATCATTTTAGCCGTAGCTGCTTCGATGCTGTTGTTTTCGTCCTGCCAGAAAATCTGCCCGATGTGCAGTTTTCCTGATAAAAATCAAGACAATTCGTGCAGTACCGATCTGAAAAAAGGTTTGTTGGCCTATTATCCGTTTAACGGAAATTTCAAAGATGAGAGTGGAAATGGACTTGATGCCGTTGCTTAC
Source organism: Flavitalea sp. (assembly GCA_040508255.1). Classification (GTDB taxonomy): domain Bacteria; phylum Bacteroidota; class Bacteroidia; order Chitinophagales; family Chitinophagaceae; genus DATHKG01. Next base: position 502 of record JBEVNF010000499.1, on the reverse strand, counting down.
AATGGAGCAAGCCTGGGTACCAGCCTTCACGGACATCCGAATTCAGCCGCTGCGTTTGATGGTCAGAATGATTACCTGATGGTAAACGACAATGGTAAACTTTCAACTGACAGCGTAACTGTTTCTGTTTGGGTGCTTACAAACTCACTCAATCGTGCACACGGTATTCTTTCGAGAGTAAATTTTGATGATACACGTGGCGTTACCTGGGGTGTTGGTCAAACATTAGATCTCCCGAACAGATGGCAATTTGGTGTTCCTGAAAGTACACTCGGTTGCGATGATTATTTCACTTACCAGGCAGATCGCTATGTCAACTCAACTCAGGCTATCAATAAAGGCCAGTGGTATAATGTAGTTGCTTCATTCGCGCACGGAGAGCAAAAGATCTATATCGATGGCGTTCTGAAAGCTACAATATATCGTGATTTCCAGTCACTGAGAAAATGTACCAATAATCAACTGGTCATAGGCGGATGGTGGAAAAATGATCTTCTGCCTA
>JBEVNF010000497.1:0-11404 GCA_040508255.1 Flavitalea sp. | reverse complement strand
TCCATGATTTGAGTTTTAATTTCGATAACAAATAAATGTTATTGGCGGTTGGGGATTGACTTCCACCGCGTAATTTTTTGTTAATAATTGGGGAACAAACACCCTTTTACTCCTTCTAAGTTATCGCTTATATATTAATTTTGATCGTTTATTTACAGTTATGGCTATACATATTACAGCAGAAAACAAGTTCAAAAAACTCATAGTTATTGGCGACAGGGTATTGGTTCGTCTTACCAAACCAACAGAGAAAACAGAAAGCGGTCTTTACCTTCCGCCCGGTGTTCAGGAAAAAGAAAAAGTACAGCAAGGTTATATTATAAAAACCGGGCCGGGCTATGCGATCCCATCCCCGGTAGAAGATGAGCCATGGAAACAGCATGAAGAGCAGGTGAAATATCTTCCGCTCCAGGCTAAGGAAGGTGATCTTGCAATATTTTTATTAAGCAATGCTTTTGAAGTTATGTATGAGGGAGAAAAATATTACATTGTTCCTCAGAACGCTATACTCATGCTCGAACGGGAAGAGGACCTGTAAATCTCAATCAAATACTATCACATGGCAGACACTAATGCATTCACGGATCTTGTAAAACAGGCATATACTTTTAAAGGAGAATCATTTCGCGCAGGTACTGCCATCCTCGGTGGTGAGGTGTTGAAGGGTACCGATGTAATGATACCCCTCAGAACAATGAATCGTCATGGTCTCATTGCTGGTGCAACCGGTACAGGTAAAACAAAAACCTTACAGGTGCTTGCCGAGGGTTTAAGTGATGCAAGTGTTCCTGTATTACTGATGGATATCAAAGGTGATCTTAGCGGCATCGCAGCAGCAGGTGCCGCGAACGAGAAGCTGAACGAACGTATGGAACGAATGGGCGGAACTTTTACTCCGTTTGCATATCCTGTAGAATTGCTGAGTCTTAGCACAGAAAAAGGTGTGCGTCTCCGTGCAACAGTGATTGAATTCGGTCCCATACTTCTTTCAAAGATTCTTGGACTTAACGATACGCAGGAAGGTGTTGTATCAATGATCTTCAAATATTGCGATGACAATAAAATGCCATTGCTTGATCTGAAAGACTTTATTAAGGTTTTACAGTATGCAGGTAATGAAGGAAAGGCTGAGATTGAAAAGCAATATGGTAAGATCTCTACTACAACCACGGGAACAATTCTTCGGAAGGTGATTGAACTGCAACAGCAGGGTGCCGATATTTTTTTTGGTGAACCAAGTTTTGATGTAGCCGACCTGATGCGTATTTCCGATGATGGTCGCGGCATCATCAGTGTGCTGCGTGTAACGGATATGCAGAATCGTCCCAAGCTGTTCTCAACTTTTATGCTGAGCCTGCTTGCTGAACTGTACGCTGAGCTTCCGGAAGAAGGTGATATCGATAAACCTAAGCTTATCCTGTTTATCGATGAGGCGCATCTTGTGTTCCAGGAAGCAACTGCTGCGTTGCTGCAACAGATCGAAACAGTGATCAAACTGATCCGTTCAAAAGGGGTCGGAATCTTCTTCTGTACACAAAACCCACAGGATGTTCCCGCAGGTGTTTTGAGTCAGCTTGGTCTCAAAGTGCAGCATGCTCTGCGTGCCTTCACTGCTGCAGATCGTAAAACGATCAAACAGGCAGCAGAAAACTATCCTGTTACGGCCTATTATGATGTTGATGAATTGCTGACCCAGCTTGGAACAGGGGAAGCTTTTATAACCGCGTTGAATGAAAAAGGTATTCCGACACCATTGGTTCATACCATGCTGGTTCCACCAAAATCAAGGATGGATGTGCTCAGTGACAGCGAAATAGATTCACTGGTCTCAAAGAGTAAACTGGTAAAAAAGTATGCTGAGGTAGAAGACAGCAATAGTGCCTATGAAATACTTACTGCCAGGATAGAAGAAGCCACGCAGAAATCTGCACAGGCGGAAGCAGAAAAAGCTGCGGCAAAGGAAGCTGCAAAACCGGCAGCAAGAACATCCGGAAGGGCAGAAAAATCAACGCTTGAAAAAGTACTTGATAATTCCGTAACCCGCCAGGTTGGCCGCACTGTGGCAAGCACACTTGTTCGCGGATTATTAGGTGCCCTGGGCCTTGGTGGCAGAAAAACAACTTCAAGAAGAAGATAATTATTTTGGCAGACTTACCTCATCCTTATCATTGATGAGTAGTTTGTTTTCTGCCTGGAGATAAGAGATTACCTTGAGTAATTTCTGTTTGGGGATACTGTTAAGTGTATTGAAAAAATCAACACTGGTCAGTTTGCCCTTACTAACGGTTTCGATTACACGAATTCTTATTTTTTCAAACTCTTCATCGTTCAGCGGTGCCTTCCGGCGATTGATACAATTGTCACAGGTACCGCAGTCTTTGATGTTACTATCCCCGAAATATTCACCAATAAATTTACTGCGGCATTCAGTAGTCGTTTCAGTAAAGCTGATCATCTTTTCAATCCTGTCTGTAAATTCCTGTTTTCGTCTTTTGTACAAGTCCTGGTTGATGCGTACCTGGTCCTCGCGCACGCGATTTTGTATCAGCAGTAACTGAGGTTTATCTTTCTGCGGTTTGTAATCAACGATATGATAAGCGTTTAGTCTTTGTAGTTGTTGAGTAACAATTGCGATATCGGATTTTAGTAACCATGCCAGATTTTTTTCAGAGATCGCTACCAACTGATCAAACACACCGGCATAGTTCCTAAGCAAAACTTTGATGACAGGTTCCAGATCGGTATGCGAGGTTTCAAAATCCTCAAGCGCTCTTTTATTGGTTGTGAACTGAAGTTTCGCAGGAATGAAAACCTGTTCACTGAATGCCATCATTTCTTCCTGTTCCAATGCCTTCAATGAATAGATCACCAGCTGTGTGTCCAGTTTGAACTTTCTCAGAAAATCGCCAATATCAAAATCATAATACTGACCTTCTCCAAGACCGCTCGGGATCTGCAGATAGTTTACAAGTGCCTGGTACACTTTTCTGATCTCATAAATATTCGGGAATCTGATATCGGGTTGTTTCCGGAGCTCATCCATCTCGCTCTGATCAAATAGTAAAACAGCAAATGATTTGTTGCCGTCCCTTCCCGCGCGTCCTGCCTCCTGGTAATAGTTTTCGAGACAATCAGGAACATCTGCATGGATAACCAATCTTACATCAGGCTTATCGATACCCATACCAAATGCATTGGTACAGACAATTGTTCTTGTTTCATTTTTGATCCAGCTCTCCTGTTTGCGGTTGCGATCTTCCTGCGATAAGCCTGCATGATAGAAATCAGCCTTAATGCCATGCATCTGTAAAGTGTCACTGATTGTTTTTGTTCGCTTCCGGCTTTTGCAATATACCAGCGAGGTGCCGGGAACCTTTTTCAGAATCTCTATAATGCGATTGATCTTTGAATCAACCGTGAAAGCAGAGTAGGAAAGATTAGCCCGTTCGAATGACTGACGAAATACCGTTTTGGTTTTGAAAGCAAGCTGTGTGCAGATATCATCCTGAACTTCCGCGGTTGCTGATGCGCTCAAAGCAAGCACAGGTACATTACGAAGATCTTCACGCAATGTAGCTATCCTTCGATAGGGTGGTCTGAAATCATAGCCCCACTGAGATATACAATGCGCTTCATCCACTGCAATAAGGTTGATGGTAAGTGCGGGAAGATATTGTTTGAACAACCTTGTTTCCAGTCTTTCAGGTGACACATAAAGGAACTTGCAATTGCTTTGCATCGCGATATCCAGTGCGTTGATAACTTCTTTTCGGGTCATACCGCTATAGATCGCGTATGCGGTGATACCTTTTTTGCGAAGATTCTCAACCTGGTCCTTCATCAATGCGATCAGTGGACTGATCACAAGGCATAACCCTTCCTTTGCCATTGCAGGTACCTGGAAACAAATTGATTTACCGCCACCGGTGGGAAGCAAAGCAAGGGTGTCCTTACCATTCATTACAGAATTAACAATGTCTTCCTGTAATGGCCGGAAACTATCATAGCCCCAGTATTCTTTTAGTACCCGACGAATATCGCGATCCATCAGGCTACCTTTTTAAATGATAAGCGTACGGAATTTGCGGCGAGAACAATGTCACTTAAACCCATCACCAATGCGCCAAAAGTTGGAGTCAGTAAACCAACTGCAGCAACCGGGATAGCAATGATGTTATAGATAAAGGCCCAGAAAAGGTTTTGTTTGATTGTAAGAAATGTATGTTTACCAAGGCCAAGCGCAAGTGGCAGATTTTTCAATCCTTTATTCATCAGTATCACATCAACTGTTTCTATTGCGATCTGTGAAGCGTCACCCATTGAAATGCCTATGGTTGCTTTGGCTAAGGCTGGTGCATCATTGATGCCATCCCCTATCATTGCTGTCGGTTGAACCTGGTTCAATGATTCAATGATCTCTGCTTTTTCTTTTGGTGTTTTTTCACCTATCACTTCATCGATACCGAGCGCAGCGCCAACGGTATTGCAACGATCCAGTTTGTCGCCACTCAGAAGGATTGTTTTGATGCCGGATTTATTCAGGTAACCGATAACAGATTTTGCTTCGGGTCTGATCTCATCTGAAAGATCTACCCAGCCAATCAGTTTGTTGTTGATGAGCAGATAAACATTATGCAACTGATCGGTTGTCTGGTCGTCAATGATCTTGTAAGACCCGGCCCGGAATATGTTTCCCTGCCTGTCAACTGCACGCATACCAATTCCTTTTTCTTCTTCAACCTTATTCCACCTGATCTCATTCTTCACACGCCACTTGTTGGTGATCGTTTTGGCGATGGGGTGGTTTGAATATTTCTCCAGTGAAAACAGAATACGTTGAAACTCTGCTTCATCAACGTCGGAAGAAACGATCTTGAATTTCGAGATACTGAAATTACCGGTGGTTAATGTTCCCGTTTTATCAAACACAACCTGCTTTATATCTTTAAAAAGTTCAAGACTTTGTGCATGACGAAACAAAATCCCGCTTCTTGCTGCACGACCAAGCCCGACAGCAATTGCAGCAGGTGTTGCGAGACCCATGGCGCATGGACAGGCTATTACAAGCACAGCAATACTTCTTAGCAAGGGTTCGGCAAGTGTACCGAAAATAAAAAAGTTAACTATAAAAGTGAGTAAGGAGATCGCCAGTACCAATGGCACAAAGATCGCGCTGATACGATCCGCAAGTTTACGGATCTCCATCTTTTCACCCTGCGCCTGTTTAACCAGGTCGATGATCTTTGACAGCACAGAATCTTTTGCTTCAGCAGTTACCATCACCCTCAACGTACCATCAGTTAAAATGCTGCCGCCGATCACAGTATCTTTTGCATGTTTTTCTACCGGAAGACTTTCTCCTGTTACAATTGATTCATCGATGCTGGCATCACCCCAAAGGATTTTTCCATCAGCAGGCACTTGCTCACCTGATTTTATTAGTACAAGATCCCCATGTTTCAATGCAGTGTTTTCGATAGGGAATACAAGTTCCTGGTGATCGCCATCGAAAGCGATCATATTGGCCATCACTTTTTGTGAACTGCTTAGTTTGCGGATCGAGCTTTGTGTTGTTCTGATCGCTGTGTCTTCAAGATAGTTTCCAAGGAAAACAAGTGTGATGATCGAAGCTGTGGTTTCGTAAAACAGATACGCATCGCCAAGTTGCAATAATGTGCCCGTGAAGCTATAGGCAAAGGAGGCGATCGCACCGATCGAAACCAGCACATTCATATTTGACAGGCCGTTGCGGATACTCTGGATTGCACTGCGTCCGAAAAAATCCATTCCCACGATAAATACCGGCAAGCACAAAGCAAGTTGCACATAGGGATTCATCAGCCAGTGAATATGGATCCACCGGTCGAGCATATGCATCATTAAAGGCAATGTGAAAACAAGGCAGAAAGCAAAGCGTTGTTTATGATTGCTGAAAATCCGTTTTGGTGTGACGGCCCTTGAGCCATCCTGCTGAACAACCTGGTAGCCAAGCGACCCGATCCCGGTGATCAGTTGATCAGTTCTGCCGGTACCCGCAAGCTGAAAGCTTACCTCGCCGTTCAGCGGGTTTACCTTCACCTGTTCCATTCCCTGTTTCTGCAGGTAGTTGTTTACCGTCAGGGCACAGTTTGAACAGGTCATTCCTTCAACGATCCATTGCACTTTCTCCATTGTTACAAAGATATTTCATCCCGGAGATTTCCGGGTGTTGGAAAGACTAACATGACTTTCAAATGAATAACTTCGCGGACCGGGGTAAAGTTTAAGCCTCTGAAGAAATATGGAGCAGATATTTAAGCTGGAATCGATCGAAGCCGTTGCCGACGATTTTCTTGAAACCTTCAGAAACGTGAAAGTTTTTGCTTTTCATGGTGAGATGGGAGCAGGGAAAACCACGTTCATCACAAAACTGAGTGCCGCCCTTGGTGTAACTGGTTCTGTTTCCAGTCCAACTTTTTCCATCATCAATGAATATTCAACCGGCGCAGGAAAAATTTACCATCTCGATCTTTATCGTTTGAAAAGTACAGAGGAAGCTGTGCTGGCTGGTGTGGAAGATGTTTTGTTTTCCGGTAACACCTGTTTTGTAGAATGGCCGGAGAAGGCGCCGGAATTGTTACCTGAGCAAACGCTTCATGTTTATATCACGCTGATCGACCGTGAAACCCGCAAAATCTCAGCAACCGCGTAAACACTACGCAGCGGTAAGATTAAAGTTGTAAATTGTACTCCCGTTTAAATAGTTATTGGCGCATGTCGCAGCAAAGACCTATCATCAGCACTTCGTTCAGTTACGAAACATTAGAAGAAACCCTTGACGTAAAACCGATCGGGGCCTCGCTTCACATTGGTATTCCCAAGGAAACAGCTTTCCAGGAAAATCGCGTTGCGCTCACTCCTGAGGCCGTTGGAGTTCTTGTGAGTAATGGTCACCATGTTGTGATCGAACACAATGCAGGGGAGGCCGCGCATTATCGTGACAGGGATTACAGCGAAGCCGGTGCAAAGATCGTTTACGAAAAAGCAGAGGTATATCGTGCGCCGATCCTTGTGAAATCTGCTCCTCCGATAGAGGCAGATCTTCCCTTTCTCCAGATGAACCAATTCATCATCTCACCGATCCATCTTTCTGCAATGAAAGCAGAACTGCTCGAAAAGATGATGGAGAAAAAGATCACAGCTATCTCTTTTGAAAATCTGAAGGATGATAATGACAGTCTCCCGATCGTACGCAGTATGAGCGAGATCGCCGGAAGCGCAGTAATGCTTATCGCAGCTCAATATCTTACTTCAGCCAATCATGGTAAAGGGGTATTGCTTGGTGGGATCTCAGGTATACCGCCAACAAAGGTTATTATTCTTGGTGCTGGAATTGTAGGCGAATTTGCAGCAAGAGCAGCGATTGCGCTTGGTGCCTCGGTGAAAGTGTTTGATAATAGTGTTTACCGGTTAAAAAGACTTCAGAATAATATAGGCCAGCGTATGTGGACCTCTGTAATGGAGCCGCGTATTCTTGCAAAACAATTGAAGACCTGCGAGGTCGCTGTTGGTGCGCTTGGGTCGCAGAGCGGTAGAACCCCGGTTGTAGTCAGTGAGGAGATGGTAAGCAATATGCGTCCCGGTAGCGTGATCATTGACGTTAGTATCGACCGCGGTGGTTGTTTTGATACTTCCGAGATCACAACGCATGAACAACCGATCTTCATGAAGTATGGTGTGATTCATTATTGTGTTCCGAATATTCCATCCGGTTTTGCACGTACGGCTTCACAGGCAATCAGCAATGTATTGATGCCATTGTTACTCGAAGCCAGCGATGAAGGCGGATTTGAAAGTCTCGTATGGCACAAGGTGCATTTGAGAAGCGGGATCTATCTCTTCAAGGGAGCATTGACCAATTTTCATCTGAGTCAGCGTTTTGATCTTAAATACACAGATCTCAACCTCCTGATCGCGAGCCAGAGATAGTTTATTTCCAGTCGGAGATTTTCAGAACTTCTTTACAGAATCCATATTCCTGGATATCGTTTGAACTTACAACGATGGTCCTGTTTCCTGCGTAGTCAGCGATCAATCGCTGATAAACTTCAATACCCTGTGCGTCAAGATTTGTGCAGGGCTCATCGAGCAATACACAGCTTACATCTGAAAAGATCGCCTGGATCAGTTTCACACGTTGTTTCATTCCTGATGAGAAATACCTGATCTGTTTGTTTGCTGCCGCGGTAAGTCCTGTAACGGCGATGGTCTCTTTGATCCCGACTCCTTTAAGAAAAGGCTTGAATTGAGCGTGAAAGTCCAGGAACTCAACCAATGTCATTTCTTCGATCACCTCCAGATAAGGTGCTGCTATTGCGATCTGCCGGAATGCATTATCGATGTTCACTTCCTGTTCACCGGAATAATAGGTGATCCTGCCTTCGCTGGCGATCAAAGCGCCGCCAACAACCTGGAGCAAGGTTGATTTGCCTGACCCGTTAGGTCCGGTAATAGCATACGAATGCCCCGGTAAAAATTCAAAGGAAAAATTTCGGAAAATCCAGTCGCGGTTGAAGCGTTTGCCGCATTTAGTTAACGATATCCTCATCCACACTATTTTTAGAATAGCGTTTAATGATACCGCGATCACTTTCACGGATGAAAGTCACGATCTCGTCGCGCTCATCTGTTGCCGGGAATTCTTCCTCAAGCATTTCAAGCGCCTGGCTGGTATTCAGCCCCTTATTATAGATCGTACGATAGATATCAAGAATATGATTGATCCTGTCAACGGTGAACCCACGACGTTTGAGACCCACAGAGTTCACACCTGCATAGCTCAAAGGTGAGCGGCCTGCTTTTATGTATGGAGGAACGTCCTTACCAACCAGCGATCCGCCGCTGATAAAGGCATGTGAACCGATCTTTACAAACTGGTGCACTGCGCAAACACCACCAAGACCAACCCAGTCACCCAATTGTACGTGACCCGCAAGCTGTGTATTGTTGGAAAGTGTGCAGTTATCACCGATATGACAGTCGTGACCGATATGGCTGTAAGCCAGGATCCAGCAATTGTTACCAACTACAGTTTTCCAGCGGTCAGAAGTTCCACGGTGGATGGTTACGAATTCGCGGATAGTGGTGTTGTCACCGATCTCAACCAGAGTATCCTCGCCGCTGAACTTACGGTCCTGCGGGATGGCAGCTATCACGGCACCCGGGAATATGCGGCAATTATTACCGATCCTTGCGCCTTCCATGATTGTCACATTACTCCCTATCCATGTTCCTTCGCCGATTTCCACATTCTGATGGATCACAGTAAAAGGATCAATTTTTACATTGGTAGCCAGCTTGGCGTTTGGATGGATATAAGTATGCGGGTGAATCATGTTATTTACGTTCTTGAGTGGTGATGCTGATTTTTCTCTAAAGGCATCAGGCAACTGATCTCCGGTGGAGTCTGGACGGTTTTCGTCACTAAGAGCGCCCTTATGGACCGATTGACGTTTGATGATGGTTTATATTCTGGTTAGCAACGAAAAAAATCTATCCGACCGGCAAAAATATGACTAATTTGATAAAAACTAATAACTTAAGTTCTCAACAAGCGTCTTAAGATTGTGCAAAAACGCCTTAGCTTCTCTTAACCACCTGGGCCATCAGGTCCGCTTCAGTCGCAATTTTATTTCCGATATACACTGTGCCCCTCATTTCGCAAAGACCACGGCGTATTGGTGACAATAACTCCATTTTTAAAATCATAGTATCTCCGGGAACTACTTTTAACTTGAATTTACAATTGTCAATTTTCAGGAAGTATGTATCATAATCACCGGCCGGCAGTGAGTTGATACAGAGTATCCCACCTGTCTGTGCCAGTGCTTCGATCTGAAGTACACCAGGCATTACAGGGTTTCCGGGAAAGTGACCAACAAAGAACGGCTCGTTGAATGTTACATTCTTAATACCAACAATGTGTTTATCAGTCAGTTCAATGATCTTATCTACGAGAAGGAATGGATAACGGTGGGGTAATGTTTTTTCAATCTGCTGAACGTTATAGATGGGGGGTAGTGCCGGATCGTAAACTGGTACGTCTTTAAGGTTCTTATTCTTCTTGATAAAGCTCTTGATCTTTTTCGCGAACTCGATGTTGGTGGAATGACCCGGGCGATGAGCGATGATATGCCCTTTGATAGCATAACCAACGAGTGCAAGATCACCAACCACATCAAGCAGTTTGTGACGCGCAGGTTCATTTGGGAAACGAAGTTCCAGGTTGTTGAGGTATCCTTCTGATTTGATCTCGATATTCTCGCGACCAAATGCTTTTGCAAGCCTGCTCATTTCGTCCTGCGTGATCGGCTTATCAACCACAACAATTGCGTTGTTGATATCGCCGCCCTTGATCAGGTTATTGTCAAGCAATGCCTGCAGTTCATGAAGGAACACGAAAGTGCGGCATGGGGCGATCTCTTCTTTAAACTCACTCATTGACTTCAGGCTGGCGTGTTGGGTACCTAGCACGGGGCTGTTGAAATCGATCAGGGTGGTGATCTTATAATTCGTAGCGGGAAGGATTACCATTTCCACGCGTTTCTTCTCGTCGTGCAGAGTAAGGTTTGCATCCAGTGTGTACCAAACCTTCGCAGCATCCTGCTCAACAACACCAGCGTCTTCGATAATCTCAACAAAAGGCTCTGAGCTACCATCAATGATCGGAATTTCAGGGCCGTTGAGTTCTATAAGACAGTTGTCTACTCCAAGACCAACCAGTGCAGCCAGGATATGTTCAACTGTGCTCACTTTAACGCCCTTGTCTTCAAGGGTTGTTCCTCTTGCAGTTTCAGTAACCAGGTCGCAATCTGCCTTGATGATCGGTTGTCCCGGCACATCCACCCGTTGAAACTGGAAACCAAAACCCGGATTCGCCGGTCTGAGGGTCATATCCACATTGATACCAGTGTGAAGCCCTGTTCCTGAAATACTTACCGCCGATCCTAGTGTATGTTGCTTATCAACGTTGAATAATGCGTCCATCAAAAGAGTGAGTTGCGTTTTGTTTAATACCTTTTTACCAAACCTGTTTAAAGAATCGCAAATATAGGGATACTTATCCAGTACAAATGTTACGCCGTACAGGACATAAAATTGATAAATGAATTATTTAAGCGCCTTCTTTACCAGTCTTTTGAATCAATTTTTCGAGCTGCGCTATTCGTTTTTCAAGTTCAGGAAGATTTCTGCTTACCGCCTGGCTGCGCAGCGCACTTGTATAGTCAAATGCCGGGCTGCCCGTAACGGCGCTGTTGGGAGTTTTTATAGACTTGCTCACACCGCTTTGCGCGTTGATCCTGGCGCCATCTGCAATTGTGATGTGACCAACGATACCAACCTGGCCACCGATCATGGCGTTTTT
>JBEVNF010000450.1:0-3843 GCA_040508255.1 Flavitalea sp. | reverse complement strand
GTACTACCAGCGGTGTGAAATACATCCCGATCTCAAAAGATTCCATCGACAATCATATAAACAGTGCCAGGAACGCTTTGCTTTCCTACATCGCTGAATCGGGTAATTCCAGATTTACCGATGGGAAAATGATCTTTCTTTCCGGCTCCCCTGAGCTGGAAAGAGTAGGAGGCATCCCGACAGGTCGCCTGAGCGGCATCGTGAACCATCATATTCCCAATTATCTTAGAAAGAACCAGCTTCCCAGCTACGAAACCAATTGCATCGAAGACTGGGAAACCAAGCTTGATAAAATTGTTGAGGAGACCATCAACCAGGATATGACCCTCATCAGCGGGATGCCACCGTGGATGCAGATGTATTTTGACCGGCTCCGTGCAAAGACCGGTAAATCGATCAAGGAGATTTTTCCAAACCTGCAGGTACTTGTACATGGAGGGGTGAATTTTGAGCCTTATCGCGCCAAGCTGATGGATAGTGTGGGTGCTGATATTGCAACCATTGAAACCTTCCCGGCGTCTGAAGGCTTTTTTGCCTACCAGGACACACAGGAAGGTGAAGGTCTGTTGTTGAATACAGACAGCGGCATCTTCTTTGAGTTTGTTCCGCCTGCGCATCTTGGTGACCCTGGTGCAGAAAGAATCTCACTGAAAGACGTGAAAGTTGGCGTAAACTATGCGCTCATTATTAACAACAATGCTGGTTTATGGGGTTATAATATTGGTGATACCATCAAGTTTATTTCAACCAATCCGTATCGTATACTTGTTACAGGTCGCATCAAGCATTATATCTCTGCCTTTGGAGAACATGTGATCGGAGAGGAAGTAGAACATAGCCTTATGAAGGCCGCAGAGGCAACGGGTGTGCATGTAACTGAGTTTACCGTAGCACCGATGATCAGTCAGACTGAAGGAAAATCTTACCACGAATGGTTTGTTGAATTTGGAAATGACCCCGGTGATCTTACCGGTTTCGCAAGCCAGGTTGATCAGAATCTTCGTGACAAGAATATATATTATGATGATCTCATCACCGGCAATATATTAATGCCTCTTCAGATCAGGCCGGTCAGGAAAAATGGTTTTATCGATTACATGAAATCATTGGGTAAACTTGGAGGACAAAACAAGGTGCCCCGTCTCAGCAACGACCGTAAAATCGCCAGTGAGCTGGAAAAATTTGTTGACCAGTAAGCTGGTCTTTCATCATTAATTACCTGATTTCATCTTATGTCAAACAGTCATCCGGCAAAACGCATTGCAATATTTGGATCCACAGGATCAGTGGGTACGCAGGCATTGGACGTGATTGCAGCCAATCCGGAAGCCTTTTCGGTAGAAGTATTAACGGCCCACACAAATGAAGAACTGCTGATCAAGCAGGCAATCCATTTCAAACCGAACATCGTTGTGATCGGTGATGAAAAGAAATATCCTAAGGTAAAAGAAGCATTAAGCAGTCATAATGTAAAAGTATTCAGTGGTGAAGCTGCACTCGAAGAGGTTGCGGCTATGGATGTATATGATATGATGCTTGCAGCGATCGTTGGCTTCGCTGGTCTGAGACCGACCTTAAAAGCAATTGAAGCAGGAAAGGGCGTAGCGCTGGCCAACAAAGAAACACTTGTTGTTGCAGGAGATATCGTGATGCAGAAAGCAGTTGAGTACCGCGCTCCCATTATCCCGGTTGATTCAGAGCATTCGGCTATTTTTCAATGCCTGGTAGGAGAGACAAGGAACCGTATCGAGAAGGTGATACTCACAGCTTCAGGTGGTCCTTTCCTGGGACGCAAGCCCAACTATCTTGTAAATGTAAAACGTGATCATGCGCTTCAGCATCCCAACTGGACGATGGGTGCAAAGATCTCTATCGATTCAGCCACGCTGATGAATAAAGGTCTTGAAATGATCGAGGCAAAATGGCTGTTTAACCTTGCCCCGGAGCAGGTGCAGGTGCTTGTGCATCCGCAGAGCATCATTCACAGCATGGTTCAGTTTGAAGATGGAAGTATCAAGGCCCAGATGGGTTTGCCTGATATGAAGTTGCCAATCCAGTATGCCCTTGCATTTCCGCACCGGATCCCGGGTAACCTGAAACGTTATGATTTTAAAAAGCCGGCTTCGCTCACTTTCGAAGAACCGGATACAAAAACCTTCCGTAATCTTTCACTTGCAACAGACGCCATGTTTAAAGGAGGAAATACTCCCTGTGTGCTTAATGCAGCGAACGAAATCGCAGTTTATGCGTTTTTAAGGAACAGGGTAGGGTTTCTTGATATGACCGATGTGATCGAGAAAACCATTGATCATGTGCCATTTATAGAAAAACCCACGCTGGAAGAATATTTTGAAAGCGATGGGGAGGCGCGTAATTTTGCCGCTTCGCTAATAAAACTTTAATATATCCTTAAATCGTTCCAGTCAAATAAAAAAATCGCAACGAATCCGGAATATTCAGCATCTTTCAAGTCATCAATACAAATTACTCTATGTTTTATCTTTTGGCGATAGATTGGTCAAGTGTGGGGATACAAGCGTTCTACCTCATTTTATCGCTGTCGATACTGGTTATCCTGCATGAATTTGGTCACTACCTTCCTGCAAAACTTTTTAAATGTAAGGTTGAGAAGTTCTACCTGTTCTTCGATCCATGGTTCTCTCTTTTCAAAAAGAAGATCGGTGAAACTGTATATGGTATCGGATGGCTGCCGCTTGGTGGTTATGTGAAGATTGCCGGTATGGTGGATGAAAGCATGGATAAGGAGCAGATGAAACAACCTCCTCAACCATGGGAGTTCCGTAGTAAACCAGCCTGGCAACGCCTGATCATTATGATAGGAGGTGTCACGGTTAACGTGCTGGTTGCTTTTATCATCTATGCAATGCTGCTATTTACCTGGGGTGAACAAAAACTGCCAAATGCTAATGCCGCGAATGGTATCACGGTAGTCGATACGCTGATGTATAGTATGGGTCTTAAAGATGGTGACAAGATCCTCGAGGTGAACGATGTGCCTGTTCCATACTTTGATGATATTACGAAAAAACTATTGATCGGCCAGAAGCTGACTGTTGAAAGAGATGGTAAGAAACAGGTGATCGATCTTCCGAAAGATCTGCTGGGACAATTGATTGAAAAGAAACGCAGCAAAACACCATTGATCACACCTCGTGTTCCAATGATCGTTGGTTTTGTAGCTGATTCTTCTCCTGCGCTTTCAGTTGGTTTGAAACCTTATGATAAAATACTCTCTGTTGATTCAGTTGCGACACCGTTTTTTGATGAAGCAAGGACCATACTTTTTGCTCAGCGTGGCAAACAGGTTGCTCTTGAGATCGAAAGAGAAGGAAAGAAGATGTTTGTTAATCCGGTGATAGGTCAGGATGGCAAACTTGGTATTGCAAACATGAGTTATTCTTATTTTCCTGCGGAGCTGGACAGTCTTGGTCTGCTGAAAGTAGAGAACCGCAAGTATGGTTTCTTTGAATCATTTCCTGCAGGTGTGAGAAAGACTTTCGAAACACTTGGAGATTATATTGATCAGTTCAAAAAGATCCTTAGCCCTGAAACCGGCGCCTATAAAGGTGTTGGTGGATTTAAGTCGATGGGGTCTATCTTCCCTTCGTATTGGGGTGCATGGCAGGCTTTCTGGAACATTACTGCATTCTTTTCTATCATACTGGCGTTCATGAACCTGTTGCCGATACCTGCATTGGACGGGGGGCACGTTTTATTCACGCTTTATGAAATGGTGACCGGAAGAAAGCCAAACGACAAATTCCTGGAGTATGCACAAGTTGTAGGTATGGTTTTATTGCTGGGATTGATGTTGTATGCGAA
>JBEVNF010000444.1:0-3804 GCA_040508255.1 Flavitalea sp. | reverse complement strand
CGTGGATTATTACGATTGTTACAGATTTTTTACGCGGTGTATTCGCTGATCGTCTTTGTGATCATAATGCTTGCTGTTATACCATTCGCTGTGGTAGCTTCATTCTTTGGAAGGATCACCGGTGGCAACGCGATATACAGGATTTGTTCGGTCTGGGCAGATCTCTGGTTTTTCTTCGTAGGCATTTATCATAAAAATTATTATGAAACCCCGCACGACAAATCGAAACAATACATATTTGTCGCAAATCATATCTCTTACCTCGATGCTCCGTTTATTGTAAAAACACTCCGCCAGAACGTTCGGGTATTGGGTAAAGCAGAAATGTCAAAGATCCCATTGTTTGGCTTCATATACCGGAACGCCGTTGTTACAGTCGACCGGCGCAGTGCTGAAGCAAGAGCAAAAAGTGTACGTGTGCTGAAGTCTGTTTTAAAAAAAGAAATCTCTATTTTTCTTTTTCCTGAAGGCACTTTTAATGAAACGCACCAGCCACTTAAATCCTTTTTCGATGGCGCATTCAAAGTTGCCATCGAAATGCAGACTCCTATAAAACCTATACTCTTTCTTGACGGTTATGATCGCATGAACTATAAAAATGTCTTTTTACTCAGACCGGGTCGCAGCAGGGCAATATTTCTTGAAGAAATACCGACCGCTGGCCTGAACATGAAAGATGTCAACCTTTTGAAACAAAAAGTGTTTGATACAATGGAGCAAAAGCTTATTGAATACAAGGCTTCATGGATCGAACCGTGATACTTATTTCATTATCTGGTACAAACTTCGGATTTGAGATAAATCGGGCAATGAGGAAAAAACGGTATCAGAATGTTTAAACCTCATCGCTTCCGGCCGATCACGATGTATCTTGCCATAGTTATCGATAACAACGCTTAAACAGATCATATTGAAATTTGCTGAGATCATTATTCCACTTGCGCTACCGAAAAATTATACCTGGTCGGTTCCGGATGAACTTTTACCACAGGTGTTACAGGGGTGTCGTGTGGAAGTTATTCTCGGGAAGAATAAAAAATATGCGGGGGTTGTAAAACGTGTGCATGAAGAGCAGCCAACTTTTGAAGTAAAGGATATCCTCAACGTCCTGGATGCGGAACCGATTGTGTTTCCTGAGCAACTGGCGTTGTGGGAATGGATCGCGCGATATTATATGTGTAGTGAAGGAGAAGTGATGGCCGCGGCGCTCCCTGCGCATTTTAAGCTGAGCAGCGAAAGTGTGCTTGTGTTCAACGAGGAAAATGGTGATGATTTTTCAATGCTTGAGGCTGATGAATTTGTGGTTGCCGAAGTACTGAGAACAAAAAAAGAACTGAAGATCACCGAGCTTCAGGAGCTGCTGGAATCACGTAAGGTTTACCCAATCATCAAGAAACTTATTGATACAAAGATTTGCTTTGTTTGGGAATCGCTGAAAGAAACCTATACACCAAAAAAAGAAACTTATGTTTTGCTGAACCCGGTGTATGATGATGAAAAGAAGCTCGAAGATCTGCTGAATAACTGGTCGAAAGCACCAAAGCAAATGGAATTGTTGCTTTCTTATCTGCATCTTACAAAAACAGAAGGCGAAGTTGCAAAACCATCACTTTTGAAAAAAAGCAATGCTTCAGATGCCCAACTGAAAGGACTGGTTGAAAAGAATATTCTCTGGCTCGAAAAGCGACATGTTGATCGTATAAGATATCTGCCAAGGAATATCCAGATTGATTTTGATCTCACTCCAAAACAGGAGAATGCGCTGAATACGATCAATACAGCGTTCAATGACAAGTCAGTCTGTCTGATTCATGGTGTTACATCGAGTGGTAAAACACTGGTTTATATCCGGCTTATTGAGCAATACATCAGGCAGGGAAAACAGGTTTTGTTTCTTTTGCCGGAGATAGCGTTGACTTCACAGATCATCAGGCGTCTTCAAAAGCATTTCGGTGGCTATATTGGGATCTACCATAGTAAGTTCAGCCAGAATGAGAGGGTCGAGATCTGGAATAAAGTAAAAAATGCGGAACTGAAGGTTGTACTTGCGGCGAGATCCGGGCTGTTTCTGCCATTTACTGATCTTGGGCTCGTGATAGTTGACGAGGAACATGATACATCCTATAAACAACAGGATCCTGCACCAAGATACAATGCAAGGGATGCGGCAGTTTTCTACGCTTCCTTGTTCAAGGCAAAAGTATTGCTGGGTAGTGCCACGCCTTCTGTTGAAAGTTATTACAATGCAGAAAGTGGCAAGTATGGGCTTGCAACAATTGATGAACGTTATGGTGGTGTTCAGTTACCTACAATAGAATTGATCGATCTTAAGAAACAATTTCGCACGGGCAATGAGAAGATCATGGTCACGGGTGCGTTACAAACCGCCATTGAGGCTTCACTTGAGAAAGGTAAACAGGTAATTCTTTTTCAGAACCGCCGGGGCTACTCTCCATACCAGGTTTGTAAAGCCTGTGGAGTGATCCCGCATTGCAGGTATTGTGATGTAAGTCTTACATTTCATAAAAACACCAATAAACTTCATTGCCACTATTGCGGCACCGTTTATCCATTGGTGTTAAGATGTGAGGCTTGTGGAAGTGATCAGTTCATCCAGCAAAACTTCGGTACCGAAAAAATCGAGGAACATGTGGAGTCACTGATACCGAAAGCCAAAGTAGCGAGGATGGATATTGACTCGGTTCGCGGTAAGATGGCGCACGATAACCTCATCCAGCAATTCGAACAGCAGCGTATCGATATACTTATCGGTACTCAAATGGTTGTGAAGGGGCTTGATTTTGAAAATGTGAATCTTGTCGGGATCCTTGATGCAGACAGCCTGCTCAGCTTTGCTGATTTCAGGGTAAACGAGCGGGCTTTCCAGTTGATGGAGCAGGTGAGTGGGCGCGCCGGCAGAAAAGACGGAGAAGGAAAGGTGTTGATACAGGTTGCGCAGACCGGGCATCCTGTGCTTGGCTACCTGTCAACACATGATTATAATAAATTCTACCAGCACGAAATAGAAAGTCGCAAACAATTCTTTTATCCGCCGTTTGCAAGGATCATCCAGCTTACGTTCAGACACAGGGCAAAGGATGTTGTGAACGCTGCAGCCAAAGCATTCGCGGAGGCCCTGAAAGAACAATACGGAAGGTTTATGATCGGGCCGGCAGAGCCGATAGTAAACCGGGTTCGCAACCAGTTCCTGATGGAAATCCTCTTCAAGCTGCCAAAGGAAACAGGATTAAATGCGAAATGTAAAGCAGCAATTCATGAACAGGTAGCGATGCTCCATAATACTGCAAATTTTAAAAATGTCGTAGTGATCGCTGATGTCGATGCTGTCTAAATCACACCAGGTTTTATGCCTGGCTCAGGTCCTCATATTGGTGAATAAACACTCCTTTCACATCAGACTTTCCATCAGCAACCATTCGCCGGGCAACCTGTGCGCCTGAAATAGGTTTGTATTTTTTCAGGGATCCGAGTAGCAACAAAGACACCACCGGCATTACTGCCTGGGCGATTTTTTCCATCAAACGATTTTCTTTTCGTTTTCCCATCAGCAAAGATGGCTGATAAATATGTATTGTTCCGAGACCCACGGTTTTCAACGCATCCTCTGTTTGTCCTTTCAGCTTAAGGTAGAAGTTGGAGGCTTTCGAATCTGCGCCCACTGAGGAAATGATCAGAAGTTTTTTAAAACCAGCCTTTAAACCAAATTTTGCGGCATTGACCGGAATATCATAATCGATCTTTCGATATGCATTTATATCACCGTTTACCTTTGATTGTGTAGTA
>JBEVNF010000404.1:0-5150 GCA_040508255.1 Flavitalea sp. | reverse complement strand
CCGGCGATTCGCGGAATTTTCCCGTATATATCAGACTGAACACCTGAGATATCAAAATTTCACACCTTATCCGATAGTCAAATCATCCAATTTCCTCCCGACTTTGTGCGAAGGACCCGTTGATTAAAATAACCGATCTGATTATGACGCGATATGCGCTGCGCCAACTTTACTGCTTTGCCCTGCTGATACTTTCCGTGCTGCTGGTTAATGAGACTGCTTTAGGGCAGGCAACCATCAGGCACACATATCGTTTTAAAGATGATTTAAAGGTTTCGCAACCCGATTGTGGACCTGATCTTGATCCGATCAAAAGTTCCAATTTCTGCACTCCACTTCCTGCAGGCGGTAATTTTGCCAATGATGATATTCCGGGCTGTAATCCGAACAAGAGAGTGTGGCAGAATGATTTATATACCGGACTTAGCTATCCAAATGCGACAGGTGCGATTGGGGCGAATTATACCATCCAGATGTATGTAAAAAATCTAAACTGGGGAGCTGCCCTGAGTGGCAGAGTCCGGATCATAGATTTTTCAGGCGGAACCTCAGATGAAGGAATTTATTACTCACCATCTGCATCGCCAATACAAAAGTGTCTGAATGTTGCTCCAAATGGAAATGTTGGACCTTGCCCATACTTCAGTTTGAACAGATATCATCTGATCACCATTACGAGAAGTAGTGCAACAAATATGGTAGACGTTTACGTTGACAATTTCCGGTTCGTTTCGATCCCTGACTTCACCAATTCCTATGTTGGTGTTGCCGGCAGGCCAATAACGCTGTACCAGGATCCACAGATTGGAATTAATTGTGAATCTGGCCAGGCAAATTTTGCATATGCAGCTTTCACCAACTTTTATTCTGAATATCCGGACGTTGAACATGCGTTCAATAATATCTGCGACATTATAGCCGACAACGACCTGGCAAACTTTGAACTTGAGCAACCAGATCCATGCAACACTCCTCTCACTGTAAACTTCAACAACCTCAGCACTCTTCCTATTACTGCGCTGGGATATCAATGGACATATAACTGGGACGGCGGTACAGCAGTACCAAGCGGCCCTAATCAATGGGTGATCACCTATCCTACACCGGGCACAAAAACAGTTTCTTTTACCGTAAGAAACGTAGCCTGCAATCTTTCAATTACCAAAACACAAGATATCGTGCTTAGCGCTGACGGTACAGTGCGAACATCCATAACCCGAACTATCTGTAGCGGCGGATCCGCAGAAGGATACACATCAGCAGGTACATATACCGATACTTTTGCAGCCGCAAACGGTTGTGATAGTATCCGAACATTAACTGTAGTTATAGCTGCAGCAATCCGTGATACTATTGCAAGAAGCATTTGTGAAGGGCAGAACTTTGAAGGATATGACCGGACCGGCAGATATAGCGACACTTTCAGTCTTGCGGGTGGTTGTGATAGTATAAGGGTTCTGAATCTCACGGTAACTTCTGTGATCAGAACGACAGTAAATGAAACGATTTGTCCTGGTGGTTCTTACGAAGGGTACACTACGGCCGGCACTTATACAAATACTTTTACCAGTGCTTCAGGATGCGACAGTATAAGAACCTTAAACCTCACAGTAACACCCGAAATACGCACAACAATTAATCAGTCGATCTGTGCCGGTCAATCATTTGAAGGCTACAACCAAACCGGAACCTATACCGATAATTTTACAAGTGCCGGGGGTTGTGATAGTATCAGAACCTTGAACCTTGTTGTTGTTCAACAGATCAATACAACCATTGATAGGACGATCTGTACAGGTCAGTCTTTTGAAGGGTATTCTACAAGCGGAACTTATTCTGACCGTTTTACCAGTGCCGGAGGCTGCGACAGCGTGCGCACACTAAACCTGACTGTTACGCAAGGCATTACTTCAACAATCAATGAAACAATCTGTGCCGGTCAATCATATGAAGGTTACACTGTTTCCGGCTCGTACACCGATAATTTTACAACTACCGGGGGCTGCGATAGTACGCGTATCCTGAATCTGACCGTTACCAGTGCGATAACCACAACAATCAGTCAGTCGATATGTCGCGGTCAATCATTCGAAGGTTATTCAACGAGCGGCACCTATACTGATCGTTTCGTGAGTTCAGGAGGTTGCGACAGCACACGCATCCTGAATCTTACGGTTACGCAGGGCATTACATCAACCATTTATGAAACGATCTGCGATGGTCAGTCTTATGCAGGTTATAATGTAACAGGAACCTATACAGATAATTTTACAACTTCCGGTGGATGCGATAGTATGCGTGTATTGCATCTGACTGTTACACCGGAGATCCGCACTACTATCAATCATACTATGTGTCCCGGCCAGAGTTATCAGGGATATACACAGGCAGGAACGTATACGGATAACTTCATCAGCGCCGGTGGTTGCGACAGTATAAGAGTATTGAATCTGACCATACAAAACGCGATCACTTCCCGTGTTGAAAGGATAATTTGTCCCGGGCAAACGGTTGAAGGATATGCTGTACCCGGAACATTTACCGACACATATACATTACCGGACGGTTGTGACAGCATCCGTACCCTTGTGCTTACTGCCGGAGCGAGTGCGATTGCAGATATTGGTCCGGATCAAACGATTTGCCAGGGCGACAGTGTTGTTTTAAGAGCCAACTATCCCGGCACTTACAGGTGGCAGGATGGTTCGACGCGTGAAACCTTCACAGCAAAAGCCGGTGGCACATACTCGCTTGAAATCACAACGAACTGTGGTGTTACAAGAGATGAAATGGTGGTTACACAAATCAGTTGTGGTACGAACTTTCCGAATGCTTTCACTCCGAATAATGATGGAAAGAATGATGTATTCAGAATGATCAACCCGGGAACACCAGAATCATTTGTGTTGCAGATCTTCAATCGCTGGGGTCAGAAAGTTTTTGAAGGCCGTGATCCGTATAAGGGATGGGATGGTAAGATCGGGCCAAACGCACCGCAGACCGGAACATATCTTTATAACTGTGTTGTGATCACGAATGGGGTCACGCGCACGTATAAAGGACATGTTACATTGATACGATAAGCGTTGTCTCAGCATTTACATTTGTCGCGTTACCGCCTTTTTAATGTCGCTTTCTGCCTGCTTAACTGATCGATGTATTCAATAATTTTATAATTATTAATCATCTAAACGATCAGATTATGGCAGGTTCAATGAGCGGTCCTATGGCTGCAGATATCGATGAATACATTGCAGGATTTCCTTCTGATGTACAAAAGAAGCTGAATGAACTTCGTGCAACAATTGCCAAAGCTGCCCCCAAAGCAACAGAGGCCATCAAATACGCAATGCCAACATTTATACAGGATGGAAATCTTGTTCACTTCGCAGGTTACAAAAATCATATCGGCTTTTACCCGGCGCCATCAGGCATAACAAACTTTGAGAAAGAACTGAGACCTTATGTTACTTCCAAAGGTGCCATTCAGTTTCGCATGGATCAGAAGATTCCGCTTGCATTGGTAACCAGGATTGTAAAGTTCCGCATAAAGGATAACCAGGATCAGATGGCTGCAAAACAGGTCGCAAAAAAAACTGTAAAAAAAACTGCGACTGTCAAACCTGCGTCAAATGCCGCGGTTTCAAGAGCTGTTTCGGCAAAGAAAAAAACTCCTGGAGGCGGAAAATAAACATAACCTTTTCAGGATACATCTTTTCACAATTTCACTGCGCTTCTCTTCGTAAATTTGAAGCCCGCCGACTATCAAGGGCCGGTTTGAGCTATGGATTTATACGCAAAGGTTATTGTTGATTTTGCTGCGCCTTTATTGCAGCAACCAGGAGAAGGAGATGCAAAGACAAGTCTTAAGATCGCGCAGATCGCATGGAATTATGCTATTGCAGAAAAATATGAAATGCCTGCGATCGAAAAAATCCATGATTCTATAACAGATATCACTGATAAGGATCCGCACATGCAGGAAACCTTCCGGATGCTTGCAAAGAGAAAAGATATCGAGTTTGATGCTTACAATAATTACATCATTGAAATTTCCGGTGAGATCAATACAGTGGCTGACAAAGGATCAGTTACAGCGGACCAGCTCAGGGTCACACATTTCAATCCAGGCAAATATATTGGTCTTGGAACCCTGAAAAAGCCTGCATTTCTTACGGTGCAGGACGAAGATTTAGCGATACAAATACTCACCGCAGCAGCAGACAGGAAGTGGCTGGTATTGATTGAAGATAAAGACAGCGTGCCTCCTGATACTTTTGAACTTGACCTGTTACAGTCGGGACTGATACCCGGGCCGGAATTTGAAGATGAACCAAAGAAGAATGAACCCTGTACCTGTGGTTCCGGTAAGCCTTACAAAAAATGTTGCGGAAAAATCTGATGTATCTAAGGATGATTTGATGAATGGCATGTTATAAAGAGGAACCATAGCTAAATTTGAGCGGTGAAGCTAAACCATACTTATACCACCATCAGGAAACTTAAATGGCTCAACGTTTTTGTGATCCTGACAAGATATCTCATAGGGTTTGCTTTTATACCATCGGGTCTGAAGAAAGTGTTGGGTCAGAGATTCACTTCAATCAGCGTCGACACGCAAATCGGATTTTTCTTTGAAGCACTTTATAGGTCCGGCATCTATTGGAATTTCCTTGGCTGGTGCCAGCTTATTGCAGCTTTGTTGTTAATGACCCAGCGATTTGCAACCGTTGGCGCGTTGATTTTTTTCGGGATCGCGATCAACATCTGGCTTATAACAATTTCAATGCACTTTACGGGAACCTGGATAATTACTAGCTTATTAGTATTAGCAACATTATTGTTGCTTATCTGGGATCTTCCTAAGTTGATGCCTTTGTTTTATCCGGACAATTACCAGGCTGGCAAAAAACCGGAGGAGGTTTTCCCGACCTTTAATCGTTTAACAATGATAATTGGCCTGCTTCTCTTTGTTGCCAGCCTCGCATTTAGTCTGAGTTTTCATTTTTAAGACTTCTAACGCATAGTTGACTTTCTGGTGACCAGCAAAGCATTCATGAGAATCTGTTTCGGCTTCTGTTTCGTTTTGATATTTTCCAGCAGTAATTGTGTTGCCATCTGACCCAGTTCAGCAACTGGCTGCTTAACAT
>JBEVNF010000393.1:0-3074 GCA_040508255.1 Flavitalea sp. | reverse complement strand
AGTAGCCAGGGTACTTACTGCAAAATTTGAACTCGGTCTTTTTGAGAACCCTTATGTTTCTGAAGCCCAGGCACAACAAATCCTTGCAAATGCAAAACATAAGGCGATTGCAAAAAAAGCTGCGCTGGAGTCTATCGTCCTCCTGAAGAATCAGGATCAAATACTACCGCTTTCAGGCAAACTCAAATCAATTGCATTGATAGGAACTGATGCTACTGAAGCCCGTCTTGGTGGCTATAGCGGTCCGGGCAACGGAAAGATCAATATCCTTGACGCACTGAAACGTGATCTCCCCAGCGTTAAGATAACACATAGTGAGGGTCCGGGAATTACTGCTATCACACCTGCAGTGGTTCCTTCAGAATATCTTTCACATACCGACGCGGAAGGAAAATCCCAAAAGGGTCTCGCAGCATCCTACTTTACAAACATCTCTTTGAGTGGAACACCGGCTACCACCCGCAATGATGAACGTGTTGATTTCAAGTGGACATTTATGCCACCGGCAGAAGGCCTTACCACTTCATACTATTCGGTTAAATGGTCGGGAAAACTCAAGGCGCCTGCAACCGGGAAGTACCAGCTAGGTCTTGAAGGAAATGATGGTTTTCGGTTATACATCAACGATAAACTCATAGTTGATCGCTGGAGCAAGGAAAGCTACAGAACGGAAACAAAAGCATTTGATTTCACCGCGGGAAAACAATATGACATCCGCATAGAATTCTATCAGCCCGCAGGAAATGCAGCGGTCAGACTGGTGTGGAACTATGGAGTTAATGACAATTCAGAAGCGCTGATTACGCAGGCAGTTGAAAACGCAAAACGCTCAGATCTGGCGATCATCACTGCCGGCATCCATGAGGGTGAGTTCCAGGATCGTGCATTTCTTGAATTACCCGGTAAGCAGGAAGAATTGATCCGTCGCGTAGCTGCCACGGGTAAACCTGTTGTGGTACTGCTTGTAGGCGGCAGCGCAATCACTATGTCATCCTGGATCGGGAAAGTTCAGGGGATCGTTGACATCTGGTATCCCGGTGAAGAAGGTGGTAACGCAGTTGCAGATATACTACTTGGTAAATACAATCCCGCCGGGAGACTACCAATCACCTTCCCTGTTTCTGTGAGCCAGGTACCTTTGGTATATAATCATAAACCAACAGGTCGCGGTGATGATTATTATGATCTGAGTGGTGAACCTTTGTTCCCTTTTGGATTTGGACTCAGTTATACAAAATTTGGCTACTCCGGTCTGAAATTTGAAAAATCAACTTTCCAGGTGGGCGACTCGACAAAAGTAAGCTGCATCATAAAAAATGAAGGTCCGATTGAAGGGGATGAAGTTATCCAATTATACATCCACGACGAACTCGCATCACTTGCAAGACCTGTATTAGAATTAAAAGGATTTCAAAGGATCTCACTCAAACCCGGCGAATCAAAAACTGTTAAGTTCAACATCGGTAACGATCAGCTTTCAATGCTTGATAAATCATTAAAGCCAGTTGTAGAGCCGGGAACCTTTGCAGTGATGATTGGTGCTTCATCGAAAGATCTGAGACTAATGGGTAAAATTGAAGTGACTCCGCGTAAGGAAAAATGGAGCGTTGTGAAGAACGAGCTGATCATGAATAATCCACCATTCAAGGCAAGTCATGCATCTACTTTAACTGAGTTGAAAGATGGTACAATACTGGCTGCATGGTTTGGCGGCGGGTACGAAGGGAACAAGGATGTAACGATCCGCACATCTTTATTAAGTAACGGCAAATGGTCAGCACCTGTTTCAGTTGCTGATGGCATTCAAACTAAAAAGCTACGTTATCCATGCTGGAACCCGGTACTCCTTCGCACCCATGCGGGCAAATTATTTTTATACTATAAGGTTGGTCCAAACCCACGCGAATGGTGGGGAGAAATGAAAACGAGTGACGATGAAGGTAAGACCTGGAGCGCCGCAAAAAAACTTCCGGCAGGTTTTCTCGGACCAATTAAAAACAAATCTGTTCAGCTTACTGACGGAACTATTCTTCATCCATCAAGTACCGAAAGTCTTGATGAAAAAAAATGGATCATACATCTTGAGAAATCTGATGCGAATTCGGAAAACTGGAAAAAGATAGAGATCAATTGTGATACGTTTGGTGTTATACAACCTTCGTTGCTTTCATACCCGGATGGCCGGCTGCAGATGATCTGCAGAAGCCGTCAGAATGCCATCGTTGAAACCTGGTCCGGGGATAATGGCAATACCTGGTCACCGCTTGCAAAGATCGATCTGGTAAATCCTAATTCAGGTATAGATGCCGTTACCCTTAAATCAGGATTGCAGATGCTGGTTTACAATCCCGGTGTATCCGGCAAGGAATGGTTCAATGGCAGAAACAAGTTAAGAGTTGCTGTTTCAAAAGATGGCAGGAAATGGGAGGATGTTGCAATACTTGAAGATAAAACGACTGGTGAGTATAGTTATCCCGCCATCATCGAAGGATCTGACGGCGACGTTCATATCACTTACACAGATGACAGAAAAAATATAAGGTATGTTGTTCTGAGAAAATAGGCTTTAGATCGCCGCTCTCCAGATTGCAGAACGGCGATCTAAAATTAGTTGGCTTCAAACTTTATCACCACACTCTGATGTCTCGAACCAAGATTAACATTCACACCTACATTCATCAAAAAATCTCCGCTTAAAACGGTGCCCTCTTTCACGACCGATTTCTCTCCCGGATACATATTGATCTCAGTCAGCTTGTAATTCTTAGACGGATCCAATCCTTTTAGTTTAACCGGATCAGCACTTGGATTGTTGTTGTATCTACGATCGGTCAGATAGTTAAATAACACCGCTTTGTTACGATCTTCTGAAACATAAGCAAGTGAAGCCGCATTACTCTTCCATGGACTCACAAGTCTGTATTGATCACCCTGCCAGATTGTATGGCTTACCGATTTATAATCGCGGATTGCGTCAATCGCAAACTTCTTATCATCTGCAGATAATTTATCTACCACCACATCAAACCCTGCCTTACCCATCATGGCAACATCAGTTCTGAACTTCATGGAAG
>JBEVNF010000391.1:0-4264 GCA_040508255.1 Flavitalea sp. | reverse complement strand
TGAGGTAAACCGTAATTCCAATGGAACTTCAAGGAAAGTGGTTGTGACCTTATATTTCTTGAAATGGGTTGTGTCAGATACATCTTCAAAAGTGAGAGCGTTCGATTTGCGACCGGTGATATCTACCAGTGTTTTATCGAAATACATACCATCTACGCTCACACCGATACCGGCAGCTACGCTGAACTGTGGATTGGTTTTGAACGGCATGTCGTACATGAGATGGGCTGCAAAACTTCTTGAGAAACCCTTTGTTGCGATGGTGTCCGGCTTCTGGGTCCAGCTGTTAATACCAAAATGCATCATGAAATGATCACCTGAACGGTTATCAATGTTCACTTTACTCCAGTCTTTCTTTGTTTTTTTACGGGTAGATTCTGTGTTCGCCTTGATAATCGAGTCCTGAACCTGCGAACCTGAAGTGGTCAGAGAATCCTGCGCAGATAATTGGGAAAAAGTACCTGCCAGGAGAAACGCAAAAAGTATTTTCTTCATAAACATAAATGATTGTCAAATGTATTCTGAAGCCGGTTAAAAAAAAGTTAACGGGAAAGAAAGAAACGAAAGATTGAACGCTCCGGCACTTGACCGGTCAGTGCATTCATTCTTTCGTTTAGAGATACTTCCCGGAAACGGTGAAAATATCACAAATGACAATATGGTGGACCCTGCTGGGCACGATCCAGCGACCCTCTGATTATGAGTCAGATGCTCTAACCAACTGAGCTAAGGGTCCAAATTTGGTGGCTTCACAGCCAAAAGTCTAAAAAAGAGCAACTTACCTTTTGAAGGTCTGCGAAATTAGAAAAATTCAGGTTGCCAATCTCACAAATCTTATAATTTTTTTCAATTAACTTGCATTGTCCTTTATTGAGATTTTCGCCGGTCGACATAAAGTAAGATTGCCCATGCCAACTCCTTTAGAATTAAACGATCTGCAAAGGCGTATAGCCTTGTATGAAGATGATGTTGCTTATCGCGAACTGTATTTCCGGTTCTTTAAGCCGTTGCTTCATTTTGCCTCGTCCTTCGTTTCGTCACACGAAACGGCTGAAGAAATAGTTTCCGATGTATTTATCAGGGTCTGGCAAAACCGTTCTCATCTCACAGAGATCAGGAACCTGCGCGTGTACCTGTATGTGTGCACAAAGAACAACGCGATCAGATCCATGGAATCGCAGCAACGCCAGCAGGCTTTGAGTCTCGAAGAAGTCGGGGTTGATCTTCGAAGCCCGGCCCAGGACCCGGAGGCATTGATGATCACAGGCGAAATGATAACACGCATCGAAACTGCGGTGAACGGACTACCTCCAAAATGTAAGATGGTCTACAAGCTTATCAAGGAAGACAGGCTTAAGTATAAAGAGGTGGCTCAGATTCTTGATATCTCTGTAAAAACAATAGATAATCAACTCGCAATCGCATTGAAAAAGATCGCCGCTGCAATTCAGCTTGATCTTAGGTTGCCGCAGACATTGACCAGATAATCGTGCTTTTTCAGAAACCTCAAAACAAATATCTCAACATCCATATTTGAAGTCTTAACGCTCTCCCAAAAAAATATTTTGATTTCTTTTAGTAGATACGACCGCTTCCTGTCTCCATACTTTTATGCAACAGGATCGCATCTGGGTTTTAATGGCAAGAAAGCTGGCAGGGGAGATCACTCCAACTGAAGCAGCAGAGCTTGAGCAACTGCTCAAATCCAATCCTGATGCGCATTTCCCGCTTCAAACACTCACAGATCTCTGGAAAAACGACAGATATAAGTTAGAAGATGACGATCCCGAACTCAATGATGCCTATTTCGATCATATTGAAAGATTAAACAATACGGAACCGGAAGAGAGGAGAAGTTTCACGAGGTTTCTTCCCGTTGCATCCATTGTAATCCTGCTGGCAGTGATGGTGTATTTCATCATACCGGCGAACAATAAAAAACAACCAGCGACAGTTGCCGCCGTCAACGAAGTAGCTACAAAACCAGGAAGCAAAACAAACCTTGTATTGCCTGATGGCTCACGGGTATGGTTAAACGCTAAATCCACCCTCACCTATGATAAGGATTTCAACACCAGAATTCGTGAGGTGCGTCTTTCAGGTGAAGCATTTTTTGATGTAAAAAAGGATTCATCACGGCCATTTCTGATCCACACATCTGATATGGATCTAAGGGTTTTGGGGACAACGTTCAACGTAAAGTCATACCCTGGTGACCATTCAAGTGAGGCGTCACTGATCACAGGCAGCCTCGAAATCTCCTTAAATAAAAGAAATAAAGAGAAGATCACACTCCGGCCCACAGAGAAGATCGTTGTAA
Source organism: Flavitalea sp. (assembly GCA_040508255.1). GTDB lineage: Bacteria > Bacteroidota > Bacteroidia > Chitinophagales > Chitinophagaceae > DATHKG01. The sequence goes on along the minus strand of JBEVNF010000391.1, from coordinate 1,944 downwards.
CGAATGACAAACAAACCACACCGAAAGGCACTGCAACACTAGCTCCAACTGATGTATCGCTGGTATCTATCAGGAATATTACGCATTTCAAAAGCAATGATAGTCTGATCGTTGAGACTTCATGGATGGTCAACAAACTGGTGTTCCAGGATGAGTCATTTGCTGAAATCGCACTGAAAATGGAAAGATGGTTTGGGACCAGGATCAGCATTTCCGACAAAAAAATTGCGCAATTACATTTCACAGGTATGTTTGAAAAGGAGTCGGTGGAACAAGCATTGCATGCGATGTCAATCACCGAACCGTTCATTTTCAGAAAAAACGGCGACGGAATTCTGATCACTGCTTTTTCAAAAAACAAATCTTCAAAAACCAAAACTAAAACCACTCCGCTATTAAATTCCAAAGATTCAAATATTATCAGGTCTTCCGAAAACGGTAATGACGATGATGCATCACATGCGGCATTGTTTAAGAACTGGCTGGAATACATCGTCGCTAATCCGCCTCTCACCAAAAGAAATCAACCCTCCACACCAACGATAACTACCAATAAACAAATCTGATTAAATCAACTAAATCAACGCAGTACTAATGAGAAAAGCAAACAGTTCATAACAATCGCAAAATAATGACGGAGAATGCGCCAACATCCTCCGCCCTGATCAGTGCGGTATGGCTTCCCGGTAAAGTCAGCCATGCCATTTTATCCACGTCTCAACATTAAAGTATGAAGAAAAAAATGATTTTTTCCGCCTTGCCGGAAAAGGGTCACATTTTAAAGTATCTGTTCATCATGAAATTGACCGCCGTCATCATCTTAGCCTCGTGTTTGCAGGTCTCAGCGGGAGTTTACTCACAGTCGAAGATCAGCCTCGACATGCAGTCGGCTGATATCAAAAAAATACTGTCTGCCATAGAGAAGAAATCTGACTTCAGATTTCTGTACAGCCAGCAACTCCTTAAATCGATCGATAAAATATCTGTTAGTGCAAACAACGAAGATGTACTATCAGTTTTGACTCGATTATTAAAGAATACAGCAGTGTCTTATGAACTGCTTGATAATAACCTGATCGTTCTTAAAGCTGCCAACACAAGGGTCATAAGAACTGTGATCACTGGTAAGGTAACTGACGATACCGGTCAACCGGTGCAGGGAGCTTCAGTTAAGATCAAAGGCAGTGAAGCCGGAACAACCACGGATAGCGCCGGAAATTATTCACTGGATGTACCCGATGGTGCGACCCTGGTATTTTCCTTTGTTGGGTATGCAGAGCAGGAAATCTCTACAACAGGCAAAACAACAATTGATGTGTCTCTTGTTCCGGGAGGCAAAGAACTGGAACAGGTTGTTGTAGTTGGTTATGGTACTCAAAGAAAGATCGATGTTACCGGATCTATTGTAACGGTGTCTGGTGGTGAGATCAGCAAGCAGCCTGCGCCGAATGCAGTAAGTGGATTGCAGGGTAAAGTTTCAGGAGTTCAGATCACAAACGCCGGTCAGCCCGGTGCCGCTCCACAGATCAGGATTCGTGGTGCAGGGTCTGTTTTCGGCAGCACCAGTCCACTTTTCGTAGTTGATGGAGTTTGGTACGATGATATCAACTTCCTCAATCCGGATGATATTGAATCAATGAATATTCTGAAGGATGCTTCCAGCGAAGCAATCTACGGTATCCGGGCTGCGAATGGCGTTGTGCTGGTAACGACTAAGAAAGGTAAGTCTGGAAAAGCTGTTGTTAATTATACAGGATTTATCGGCGTGCAGCGGGTTACAAATGAAGTAAAGATGACGAATGCTGCAGAGTATGCAACTCTTCTAAATGAAAAAACATTGGTCAATGATTCAAATGCAACCGTTCCTTTCGCGAATCCATCAGCACTTGGTAATGGCACAAACTGGTATGACCAGGTTCTTAGAAATGCATTGATCACTAATCA
>JBEVNF010000384.1:0-3054 GCA_040508255.1 Flavitalea sp. | reverse complement strand
TTTACTTGAAAGCAGGCTTGCAAAAGAGAAGATTCCATTCTGTCTGTTTGAACATAGTTCAGACGCAATTGCCCATTCAAAAGCAGTTGGATTGAAATAAGATCATGTTACTCTTTTCCCTGAATCAGATCTCACCCAGATTTCTTTTGAGCATTTGCCACATACTTTTGAAGGCGTTGCGACTGCAATAGACTCTGTATGGCCGCAAAAGGTGCATGAATAAATGCCTGCAGAAGGAATACTTTTGTGTTGCGCCGAAAATAATCCAGGTAAAATAGGTAGTCCTGGTTTAACCAGTTCATCTTCATAAAAAAACACACTTATATCTCCGCTTGTTTCAATGATTGCCTGTTTCACTTGTCCAAGATGTGAAATGCCTTTTACTCTTAGTTCTGCAAAAAATTCATCCTGGGCTAGCGCTTCCTTTTTAAAATTATCAATTGAGAACTCGCCTGCTTCAATCAGGCATACAGGCTTTCCCTCGATCAGCCTTTCAAACCTCTCGCTTTTACCAACTGCATAGGTGATGAGGTAATAAAATGAAACGATCACGACAAAAACTCCAAGGGCGGGTATGATCCCAACTTCTTTATAAAACATCGGATCTCCGGCTGCAGAGCCGAGAGTAATAATAACAACAAGCTCAAATACCGACAGTTGTCTCACACCACGTTTGCCCAATATACGAAGTGCAGCGAGCACTATCATAAACATGATGGCAGAGCGTAATAATACCTCCGGAATAAATTCCCATTCTGATTCGCCGAGAAATATATCCTTCCAGTTGAAACCGCCGGCTTGTATGAAGTACATGGTATTCTTGACTGAATTTAAGGCAGTCAAACCCTTGTTGCAAATTTTAAGCCTGAACCTGGTTTGATATCCGGCTTCCGATCAATGGCTTACGATTTGTAATTTCTTTTAAAATCACAATCATGCCTGAAGGTCCATCGATCATTATTGCTAAAGAAGCTATCATGCAGTTCAAGGGTAAAAAGATCCTGAAAGCCACTGGTTACGGCAAGCTTGACAAGAAGCTGTTGGTAAACAAAACGATCCGTGATATTAAAACCTGGGGCAAACACCTCCTTATAGTTTTGTCAAAGGAGCTGACGATCCGTGTCCATTTTATGTTGTTTGGATCTTATCGGGTAAATGACCAATCCAAAACTGCAAATGCCAAGCTAGGTCTTGAATTTAAGGATGGTGAGCTGAACTTTTATGTTTCGGAGATCGTGCTGATCAAAGAACCTCTGACTGAAGTTTACGATTGGAGTGGTGATATTATGAGTTCCAAATGGGACACCAAAGCCGCGAAATTGAAAATGGAGGCGAAACCAGAACGGCTTCTGTGTGATGTGTTAATGGATCAGGCGATATTTTCCGGAGTAGGAAATATCATCAAAAACGAAACGATGTACAAGGCCAAACTACATCCTGAAAATAAGATCGGGAACATACCTTCAGCGAAACTCACCTTTGTTGCAAAAGAAGTCGCCAGGTATGCAAAGAAGTTCTACAAATGGAAAAAAGACGGAACCCTGCAGGACCACTGTATTGTCTATAAGCAGGAATACTGTATGGTCTGTGGTTCCGAAGTGACCGTAAAGGATGGTGGTAAATCTAAACGCCGCAACTATTATTGTGAGCATGACCAGGTGATATACGTATAATTCAATTAACCGATATATAATTTCATAAGGTTTCTGTAACCGGTTTATGACTCAGTAAGTGGAATAAAATACTTAAGTTTAAACCCTCAAAAACAGACAATATGAAATTATTCAGGTACGGACAGCCGGGAAAAGAGCAGCCAGGATTGGTAGATGAGAATGGTGATCATTATGATGTTAGTGCGTTTGGGCAGGACTATAGCGAAGAATTTTTTGCAAACGATGGTTTGAGTTCACTCAAAGCCTGGTTTGGAGAACATAAGGATAAGGCCACAAAGATCAAAAGCATCGAACGGTATGGTTCACCTCTTTATAAGCCTTCCAAGCTGATCTGTATTGGTCTTAACTACGCTGATCATGCAAAGGAAAGCAACATGGCTTTACCTGTTGAACCAATTGTCTTTTTTAAAGCAACCTCCGCAATAGTTGGCGCAAACGATAATCTTGTAATACCAAAAGGAAGTGAAAAGACCGACTGGGAAGTTGAACTTGCTGTGGTGATCGGCAGGAAAGCGAGTTATGTTGAAGAAAGCGAAGCGCTTGATTATGTTGCAGGATATGCGCTACACAATGATTACAGTGAAAGAGCATTTCAGCTTGAACGTGGTGGTCAGTGGGTGAAAGGGAAGAGCTGCGATACATTTGCGCCACTGGGCCCCTTCCTGGTAACAAAAGATGAGATCGCAGATGTAGATAATCTTCGTTTGTGGCTCACCGTTAATGATAAAAAAATGCAGGACGGTAATACTTCAAACCTGATCTTCAAAGTTCCATTTATAGTTCATTATCTCAGCCAGTTTATGACTTTGCTTCCGGGAGATATTATCACTACAGGTACCCCTGCCGGTGTTGGTATGGGACAAAAACCAGCACCAGTTTACCTGAAAGCCGGTGATGTGGTTGAACTGGGAATTGATGGATTAGGAACTTCAAAACAGGTAGCGGTAGCTTACTAAATAATTAAAGCCATATGAGTACCAAACGACACCTTCTTGCTCTTGACCTTAAAGACGATCCCAAAGTAATAGAAGAATACGACAGATACCATCGTGAAGTCTGGCCGGAAGTGCTGGCCAGTCTTCATGCTGCAGGAATCGCAAACATGGAGATCTATCGCACCGGCAACCGCCTTGTGATGATCATCGATGTAAACGATTCTTTCAGTTTTGAAAAGAAAGCAGCCGCTGATCTTGCGAATGCAAAAGTGCAGGAGTGGGAAACGCTGATGAGTAATTTTCAGCAGACATTGCCGTGGACCAAACCCGGTGAAAAATGGTTGAAAATGGAAAGAGTATTTGAACTTACCTGATATTAATTGCTTGTATATGACTATTGACTCACATGTTCACTTCTGGAAATACGACAAGAAAAGAGATGCCTG
>JBEVNF010000147.1:0-3350 GCA_040508255.1 Flavitalea sp. | reverse complement strand
TTGCGAACTATCGGGTCTATTTACCTTATGACCGCCAGGAGTTTTGCAATCGGCCATTGAGAGGCCAGATACAATAGCTATAATGTACCAGATTTTGTTTGTCATAATTACCGGAAAATCTCCTGTGCAAATTTGTACAGATTGTTACGCCACACGGGCCAGGTATGACCGCCGGGGTATTCTGAGTATTTGTATTTTATACCTATCTCATCAAATTTTGACATCATGGTTTTGCAGTTGGAGTATGCTATATCCTCCTGACCACCCATTGCAATCCAAAAGCTCTTCAGGTTCTTATTTATAGTGGAGGCATTTGCCTGCATATACTCATATTCGCCGCCGGATGTCTCTGGTTGGTTTGCCCACCAGCCGGAACTAAACACACCTAAGTAGGCAAACTGATCAGTGTTGCGTAGGCCTGTATGGAGCGTCTGAAGACCGCCCATCGACAATCCTGCGAGGGCGCGGCCAGATGAGTTCTGTATGCAGGCGTATTTTGATTCGATGTAGGGAACAATCGATTGCTTAAGTTCTGATGCAAATTGTGCAAAACTGTTCTGCCCCCGGCCTCCCGCCGGCATGTTGCCATCACACATCACAATGAGCATTGGAACAGACTTCCCGGAAGCAATCAGGTTATCAAGGATCAGATCAGCTTTTCCCTGCCGTGCCCAGCCGGTTTCATCTTCTCCACCTCCATGAAGCAGATATAAAACCGGATATCTTTTGTTTTTGATACTGTCGTACCCAGGCGGCGTATATACCTGTAAGTTTCGCCAATTACCAGCCAGGTTCGAGAAATAACGATGCTGCCTGATATCACCATGGGGAACATTCTTAGCCGCGTAATATTCGCCGCCTTTAAACGGAATTTCAATACCGCTTGCCATGCGACCCATTCCATAGAACGACTGGCTCGCAGGATCTGCAACAGCAGTTCCATTGATCAGCATTGAATAGTAATGAAACCCCTCTCCTATGGAATCTGTAATAACCTGCCAGTATCCTCCGGTATCTTTTTTCAGGTCATACTTCCGGCCAAGGTCCACCTGTATTTTCGCGGCTTCCGGCGCCTTTACCCTGAACACAACCCTGCTGTCGGGAAGCACCTGCGGATATTTGGCATTCCTGACGTTTGTAACTGCAGGTGTTCCAAGTAAAGTGAGTTTTTGAAACTGCGAAACATCAACCGCCTTAAACAGCATCTTTGAGAACATGTAAAGACCGTTTTTCCATACTTTAAAATCATGCACTCCTGGCTCCAGGTAATAAATGTGAGGAACCTCATTCTGATCAAGGTATTCATGTGTACGTTGACTGAAACGAAGCAAGCCATCATTATCACCGCAGGAGATCCAGAGAAGTTTTAATTGTTGCTTTGCTCTGACCGGATCCGGAACCAACTCTTCCGGAGCTTTGGTATTTGGTGCTGAAGAAAAGCCGCCTACCCAGGCAAATTTATCAAGGTTACCCAGGCCAAAATTTAAAGACTGACCTCCGCCCATCGATAATCCCGCAATTGCCCGCGACTCACGGTTTACCAATACCGGGTAAGTGTTCTCGATAAACGGGATGAGGTCTTTCAGCAGATCAGATTCGAATGTTGCAAACGCCTGCACCTTGTCTGCTGCCATGATATTTCCCGTTGCACGATCGTCTTTCATCGCTCGCCCGTTAGGCATCACAATTATCATTGGCTCTGCAGCAGAACGTGCATAAAGGTTATCCATGATCACCTGTGGACTTCCGCCTTTCAACCATTCCCTTTCATCGCCACCAATTCCATGCAGTAAGTATAATACAGGGTATTTTTTCTTTTTTGAAAAGTTTGGCGGTGTGTAGACCAGTGCCTTCCTTGTAGTACCGACGGTATTTGATTTATAGGAGATCGAATCCAGTCGCCCGTGTGGTATGTCAGAAGTTACCTGATCAAAACCGGCAGGTGCCTCCTTTTCTATCGGCTGTGCCCATGCGGACAAACAGGTCAGTAACGAGGTGATGATCAGGAGAAATGGCCTGGGTGTTTTTAGTTTAGCAACTAGTTGGTTCATGGCAGCACGTTAATCAGTTTTGCAATCGATCATAAATTGGAAACTGTAAGTTACCGATTGATATATAAAAAACTACCAGAGTTGTTCCCGCACCGGGCTGAATTATTGCAATAGCGAATCTGGATTAAATAATTGCCCGATGAACAGATTGAAATCTTTTTTAGGAAAAAATATCTCTCTGCTGGAAGACAGATGGGACGAACTGAGAAGCAGATTCTCAATGAAAATGAATTGGAACGACCAGATTCAGATAGTTCCGTACCGCAGTTATGGCACGGCTCAACGCATGTATGTAAAAGGACGTGTGCTGGAAGACAAACAAATTGCCAGTGCAGCAGACGAGGATACTATTCTCAACAACCTGCTTAATATGTATAAACGTTTTGAGAGTGATGAAGTTCCCGGTGCCACCCTGAAGATCACTGTTGTGAATCAGGATCACAACGTTGTAACTGACAAAGAAGGATACTTCGTACTGAAATTCAGTCCTGATCAACCAGTTATTAATGAGGAACTCTGGCATCGCATTCCCATAAAATTAACAGGCGCCCCCATCCCGTTTGAAGAGGGATTATCTGTTCACGCTGAAGTGATGATACCCCCGCCTGATGCAGAATACGGCATCATCAGCGACATCGATGATACAATTGTTCGTACACAGGCAACCAGTTTGCTCGCAATGGGAAGAAATACTTTTCTAAACAATGCAAGAACCCGTTTACCCTTTCCAGGTGTTGCAGAGTTTTACCGGGCATTGCAGCTTGGACGAAATGGAAAAAGAAATAATCCCATATTTTACGTCAGCAGCAGTCCGTGGAACCTTTACGATCTGCTGATAGACTTCCTCGACATAAATAAAATACCGCAGGGACCAATTATGCTCAGGGATTTTGGCTTCGATCATAAGAATGAGGATCGGGGTCATATGGGTCACAAGCTAAAGGAGATTGAACAAATTCTTGAATCGTATCCCGATTTACAATTCATCCTGATTGGCGACAGTGGTCAGGAGGATCCAGCTATTTACCACGAAGTTGTAAAACGCCACCCTGGAAGAATCCTGGCAATCTACATCCGGGATGTTCACATCGCTGCCAGGGCAAAAATTGCGACGGCTATTTCGGAATCGTTGCGTTCAGAAAAGGTAGAGATGTTGATCGTTTCAGATACTGTGGCCGCTGCTGAACACGCTGCAGCAGCCGGGCTGATTTATAGCGATGATATTCCTGCAATAGAACAGGATAAAAACGAAGACGAAGGCAGCGCGCCCGGAAAAATCCAACCGAAAATCCTGAACAC
>JBEVNF010000329.1:0-3039 GCA_040508255.1 Flavitalea sp. | reverse complement strand
CTATGGTTTACCAGGTTACACACTGGAAACTCACATTAACTGTATACGAGCGTGAATACAGAGACGATGAACGGATCACCGAACGTTAGTTTTTAACGTTTATTAACCTTATTCAAACCCTCATTAACCTCTCATCTTCATAACTCCCGATACTTACGTCGGGTTATGAAACCAATTCTATTGTTCGCATTATTAGTCTCATTTTCTGCCCAGGCGCAGCATTCAATCAAAGGAAATTTATTTGATTCGCTGGCAAACATCCGGGGTATCTGAAACAGGATGAATCTGTTGAAATCCTGACCATAAAAGGAGTTGTTTATCGATTTGTTACTGGCTGACTGCCGTGCGAACGCCGCTATTCCGGAATCCCCCCTTAAACACCCACATGAGCGTAAAGCTGGGTACAAAATCAGTGAAGGGCAGTGCTTCTTCGAGAAAGTTAAACACAGAGCCTTTCCAACTGCCAAAGGTCTTATAAAAAACAATTGCCGAAATTGGTGCCCAGAGCAGGTCCCCGAACTCACCAAAAAACGGAATGGTATAGGTTGCATAACCCACCAGGTCCATCAACAGGCAAAAAAGAAGCGAAACGTTTCCTTGTTTTTTCATCTTCAGAATTGTTTTTTTACAACTGCTATCTATAACGAAAAAACCTACTGTATGGTTGCATCCGGGCTAAAATCAAACCAGCAGCATCCAGCTTTTTAACACGGTTTCAATCTCATCGAGTCTGAATGGTTTCGAAACATAGTCCGTCATACCGGCTGCGATACATTTTTCCTTATCGCCAAGCATGGCATCTGCGGTGAGGGCGATGATCGGCAGCGTTTCAAATACTCCACCCATCTTACGGATGATCCTCGTGGTTGCAAAGCCATCCATCTCAGGCATATTGACATCCATAAAAATCAGGGCAGGTTCCTGCTCCTCAAGAATTCTCAAGGCCTGTTTTCCATTGTTTGCCCTGATCACATCAAAGCCCATCTTTCCAAGCACCTCAGTAATGAGCATCATGTTTATCGCATCATCTTCCACAACCATAATGGTAACCGCATCTGCAATTCTTTCGATCTTCGGTATTGCTGGCAGAATAGTGATATTCTGTTTGCCTGTACCATGGAAGGAACAGAGCAACGCGTATAATTCATGAAGCTTAACCGGCTTGGTCAGCAAACGCTGCACACCAACCTTTTCTGCTTCGCCCTGATATATGTTCTTTTCAAGTGCTGACAACATCAACACGACAGGGTTGTCAAACTGTTTGTTGTAGCGCAATTCTTTGGCAAGCTGTATACCGCTGATACCAGGCAGATTGTTGTCGGTGATCACCAGATCGGGAACAACGCCATTATCTTTCATTCTGTGAAGAGCCTGCAATGCCTCTGTTGAGTCTGCAGCAACCTCACAATTGATATCAAAGTATCTGAACGTTTCAGACATCATCTGTCGGTTCGTACTGTTATCTTCAACAATCAGTACATTTTTCATCGGCGGCAGGTGTTCTTTAAGCAGCTGCGGTTTCTCATTCATAACCTTCAACGCGAGATGAAGTTTGAATGTACTTCCTTCGCCAATTTCACTGCTTACTGTAAGATCACCTTTCATCAGATCAGAGAGACTTTTTGAGATCGTAAGTCCAAGCCCTGTTCCTCCGTATTTTCTTGTTGTTGATGAATCGGCCTGTGTAAAGCTTTCAAAGATTTTTTTGAGCTTCTCACGCGAAATACCAATACCGGTATCACGCACCGAGATTTCGAGATCGAGATATGGCTGACCATCTTTCTGATAAATTCCACCAGCCTTTACAACAGAAACAAAGATCTCGCCCTCCTGGGTAAACTTGATCGCATTACCAAGAAGGTTTACAAGGATCTGACGGATTCGAACAGGGTCACCGCTGAACTGGGATGGTAACTCAGGATCGATCTGGCAGATCATTTCAAGGTTTTTCTCAAAGGCTTTAACGGTTAATATATCTACGGTTTCTTCAACAAGTTCATCAAGTCTGAATGTAGTATTATCGATAAGCAGTTTACCGGCTTCGATCTTTGAGAAATCAAGAATATCGTTGATAATACCAAGCAATCCATAAGCTGACTTCTTGACATTATCAAGGTAATCGCGTTGTGATTTCTGAAGATCAGTAGTAAGCACAAGATCTGTGAAGCCGATAATACCATTCATTGGTGTACGCAACTCATGGCTCATGTTTGCCATGAATTCACTCTTTGCTTTGCTCGCACTTTCCGCCATATCCTTTGCACCAACAAGTTCCTGCTCCATCTGCTTACGTTCGATCGCCGCTGCAAGTGTAGAACCGAATGACTGAAGGATCGAGAACTCTGTGATGGTCCACTCTCTTTCATCTTTCATATCTCCGAAGCCAACAAAGCCCCAGAATCTGTGAAGTGTAAAGATTGGAAGTATAGCGATAGATTTAATGCCAATGTTTTCAAAGTGTGAACGTGATGCTCCTACAGGCATATCCGTTGTTTTGTTGAAATACACTTCGTCTTTATCAAGCGTGGTAAAAATATCGCTGTGTTCATCCAATGGAATATTCTGATACCCTTCTGCATTCTGAACGAGCTCACCTTCAAAGCTACCCCAATGCAGGATTTGACTGCTAAGAGTTCTGCCCGAACTGTCGTCAAAATGATTACGATAAACATTCACTGAGTCAACCTGCATTTTGATAGCAAGCAATTGTATTGCTTCACCAATAGCATCTTCGAGATTGTTATTACTGATCAACTGGTGTGTAGCTTCTGCAATGGCCTGCAACAACTGATCTTTCTTTCTGAGACTTTCTTCAACCTTCTTTAGTTCGGTAATGTTGTGTGCGAAACCAAGTACACCCCATACATAACCGTCGGCATCACGAAGCGGCACTTTAACAGTACTCATTACCTGTGGCTTGCCGTCAAGTATACATGCCTCTTCAAGAATGAACTTTGTTTTACCGCTGCTCACCACATCCTTGTCATCGGTCCAGTATCCCCTGTATCCTTTCGCTTCGTTCCCCAACACATATTCTTC
>JBEVNF010000326.1:0-5420 GCA_040508255.1 Flavitalea sp. | reverse complement strand
TACTGGTTATCACCAGTGTAGCTTTTCTTGGCAAAGAGGTGAAAGCGAGTGAAGCTGCAAACATTGAATTGAAAGATGATCCTCAAAACCTGAGTGAAGTAGTTGTTACTGCACTTGGTATCAAGAAAGAACGCAAGAAACTCGGATACTCCGTTCAGGAGGTTAAGGGAGAGGATCTTCTGAAGGCGCGCGAACCCAATCCGATGAACTCGTTGGTTGGTAAGGTTGCCGGTCTTACAGTTGGTGCCTCAGCTGAAATGCTTGGTGCGCCACAACTTATTCTCAGGGGGCGTACTATTGGATTGTTTGTTGTGGATGGTGTTCCCATCAACTCGGATACCTGGAACATCAGCCCGGATGACATTGAGTCTTATACCGTTCTTAAAGGAGCAACTGCATCTGCACTTTACGGATCACGCGGTTTGAACGGTGCGATTATGATCACTACAAAAAGAGGTTCAAAAGATAAACGCGGATTCTCTGTTGAATTCAATTCCAGCACAATGATGGATAAAGGATTCAATGCGATCCCTAAAGTACAGGATGAATATGGTCCTGGTGACCATGGCCGTTACGCATTTGGAAACGGCCGTGGTGGCGGTACTAATGATGGTGACTATGATATATGGGGACCAAAGTTTGAAGGTCAGCTGATTCCGCAATATGATAGCCCGGTTGATCCGGTAACAGGTGTAAGGTCAGCAACACCATGGACCGCACGCGGAAAAGATAACTTGAATCGTTTCCTCAAGCCCGGAATTCTTTCTACAAACAGTATTGCTATCTCCGCAAAGACTGATAAGGCTGATCTCCGTTTTTCATGGACACATACTTACCAGGATGCGATCGTTCCAAATATGCATCTGAACATAGACAACTTCAATATTTCTGCGGGTTATAATTTCTCTGAAAAAGTTCGTCTTGAATCATACCTGAACTATAACCGTCAGTATAGTCCAAACTTTCCCGATGTTAGTTATGGTCCGAACAGTCTCATTTACAATATGACGCTATGGGGTGGTGCAGACTGGAACGTTGATGATATGAAGCAAATCTGGCAACCAGGTCAGGAGCAGGTGCAAAGTATTTACGCGGAATATCAGCGTTATCATAACCCATGGTTCATGGTGAAAGAGTGGCTTCGCGGTCATTATAAAAATGACATCAATGGAAACGTGAAGTTGAGTTATAAGCCAAACAAACATCTTGAGTTTCTCTTACGGTCACAGGTAACCACATACAATCTGTTCCGTAATGAAAAGATGCCTTTTTCTGCACACCCTTATGGCCGTGAAGAAGGAAGAGGTGACTATCGTGAAGACAAACGTGAACTGTTCGAGAACAACACGGATGTGTTGGCTACGTACACAAACCAGTTCGCAAATAATTTCCTTGACCTGAAAGCCTCTTTGGGTGGTAACCTTCGCAGCTTTAAATACAACTCAAGCTTCGTTACAACAGATTACCTGAACGTACCAGGCTGGTATAATTTCAACAATAGCCGAAACCCGGTGAAAGCATCAAGCTATGTGGCTGATATGCTTGTGTCAAGTGCTTATGGTTATGTTGATCTTGGATTCAGTAAATATGCAACCTTGTCGCTGACAGGCCGTGTCGATAAACTTTCAACACTCCCTTCCGATAGAAACACTTACTTCTATCCCTCAGCGGCACTGAGCACAGTGATTTCTGATTACGTAACGTTGCCTGAATTTTTCAACTTTCTTAAGTTGAGAGGTTCTTATGCTAATGTTAAGGGTGGTCTGACTCAGGCCACAATTGGAGCAACGCCACAAGCGAGTTATCCGCTAGGTTATGGTAATGAATACTATTCATCATATGATGGACCAACCTATGAAAACTCGGCTGCCTATACAACACCACCGGTATATAACAATCAACCTGGTGCTTATTTCAGCAATCTGATCGATAATCCTGAGATCAAACCGTTCTCAAGTACAGTTTATGAAGCAGGTCTTGAAACAAGGTTTTTCAGAAACAAGATCGGTTTGGATGTAACTTATTATCGTGCAGAAGATGGTCCACGGATCTTTACTCTTCCACTTTCAGAAACGACTGGTTACACCGGGGCACTTCAGAATGGAATTACAACACGTCGTACAGGATGGGAAATAGCGGCAACTGCAACACCTATTCAGAATAATAAGTTCAGCTGGACTACTGCTGTGAATTGGGCACAATTCCGTGAGAAATATGTTAAGTTCTATGGTGATGTCACTCAACTTGATATTTATACTCCACTTAACACTAGAGTTGATCAGTTTGTCGGTTCAGCTTTCGTAAAAACTCCGGATGGACAACTGATCAATGATGCTGGCGGTCGTCCTATCAGAAACCCAATTGCACAAATTCAGGGCTTTACAAATCCTGATTGGGTATGGAGTTTCATCAACACTTTCACGTACAAAAGCTTTAAACTTGGATTCCAGGTTGATGGTCGTGTAGGCGGAAAAATGATCAATTACATTCAGCAACAAACCTACCGTGGAGGACGACACGTGAACACTATCCAGGGGAAAATGGGTGAAGCAAGATACCAGGATTACCTCGGAAATCGCACATGGGTTGGTGAAGGTGTTACCATTAACAATGGCGTTCCGATTGAATATGATAACCTCGGTAATGTTACCAACTATGCTGACTTGAAATACTCACCAAATACAACAGCAACCTTTCTTCAGGATTATATCAGCTTCTACTACAACACAAACGAAGCAAACCTGATAGATAAGACTTTCGCGAAACTTCGTGAAGTAACGCTGGGTTACACCGTTCCATCAAAAGTGATCGGTAAGAGCTTTATCAAACAGGCGAGTATCTCGCTTGTTGGAAGAAACCTGCTCTATTTCGCCAAATACAAAGATGTGGACATCGATCAGTATGCCGGAAGTCAGGGCAGTTCAAGTCTTCAGACTCCGACGACAAAACGTTACGGTATAAACATCAACTTAACATTCTAGTTCTCTTAAATACTAAGTCATGAAACATTCCATATACATAGCTGCACTTGCAGCGATTACAATTGCAGCTCCCGGATGCCGCAAGCAGTTTGAAGATTTTCCGGTGAATACGAACAGACCCGTTACTGTGCCGCCTAACCTGGTATTGACGGGAGTTTTATCTGATCTCAATGTTGACGGACCGTGGTCAATCAGGGCAAATCAGTTTGATGTTTGTAACTATAACTATTATGGAGATCAGCGATATGATTGGACGGGGGCTGAGCTGAACTATTCAGCATTGAAAAACGTAGTCAAAATGGAAGAAGAAGCTATTCGTGTAGGTCTTGCAGAGGTTAATCCGTATTCAACTATCGGAAAATTTGCAAGGGCATTCTTTTTCTATAGAATGACAAACCTTACAGGTGATCTTCCTTTGGTTGAAGCGTTGAAGGGTACAGAAGTTGCGGCTCCGAAATATGATTCTCAAAAAGCAATCTATATTCAGATTCTGCAATGGCTGGAGGAAGCCAACAATGATATGGCTTCAATCATCGCTTCATCAGGTGATGGGAAAATTGATGGTGACATTTACTTCACCACAAAGTCAGCCTGGAGAAAAACTTTCAATGCATTCAAGCTTCGTGTGTTGGTTTCATTGAGTAAAAAAGCCACAGATGCAGATATAAAAGTTCAACAGACATTTGCAGCAGTACTTGCGGATCCTGCAAAATATCCATTGTTTGAGGATGGTGATGATAATCTGCAATACATCTATAATAATTTCAACAAATACCCAAGTAACCCGGATAATCTTGGTTTTGACGCGACCCGTTATAATATGGCTGCGACCTATCTCAACAACCTCGTTTCATTAAAGGATCCAAGAGCGTTTATTACATCGGAGCCAGCAACAAAACAATTGAGTCTTGGAAAAACTCCTGCAGATATCACTGCGTACAATGGAGCAAGTTCTGGTGAGGATCTTGCAGAAATGAGTTCGAAGATGTCTGATGTTGAAAAAGCCGAGTATTCTCTAAGAAGCCGTTCAAGATATTATGCGAATTATCAGGGTGAACCAGGAATCATCGTAGGTTATGCTGAAATGTGTTTCAACATCGCCGAAGCTGCGAACCGTGGCTGGATCACTGCTGATGCAGAAACCTGGTATAAGAACGGTATCAAGTCTTCACTTGCCTTTTATGGTGTTCCTGTGAATGCTGCCGGCACTGTTACCAAAGTATATCCTTACGGTGCGACCAATGCTACAACCTACAATATTCCATTCGACTTTGAAGGTAGTTACTACCAGCAAAGCAGTGTGAAATATGATGCTGGCACAGGTCTTCAAAAAATCCTTTTACAGAAATATCTTGCTTTCTTCCAAAACTCAGGTTGGGAGCCGTATTTCAACTGGAGACGTACAGGTATTCCAACATTCCTTACCGGAGTAGGAACGGGTAACAGCGGACGTATTCCAAAACGCTTCCAGTACCCAAATGCCGAAAGAACAACAAACGGTACAAACTGGGCCGCAGCACTACAATCACAATTCGGATCAACGGACGATCAGATCAACGCCGAAATGTGGCTGATCAAATAAATATAATTTTTGCAGTTAGTTATAATTGGTGATAACTACTAAGCAGAACATTTCTATGTTCTGCTTTTTTTTAATTTAATCTTTTTTTATGCGTATACTTTTTATCGTTTTATTCACATCGATAACTCTTTCAGGATTCTCTCAGAAAGCACCTGCGGAAAATGTTGTGATCGTTACACTTGATGGCATGCGTTGGCAGGAAATGTTTGGTGGTGCAGATACAGTTCTGACCTTTGACAGCGCTGCGGGATACAGTACAAAATATGTTCAGAAGAGATTTTGGGCAAACACCCCTAAAGAGCGTCGTGAAAAACTTATGCCGTTTTTCTGGACTGGAATTGTTGGCAAAGGTTCGGTATTTGGAAACCGTAAACTTGGCAACATAGTCGACAATGCAAATCCATACTGGTTCTCGTATCCGGGCTACAACGAAATATTTACAGGATATCCTGATACTGCAGTGAACTCGAACAGGCAGGTGCCCAATCCAAATGTAAACGTGTTCGAATACCTTGAGAAATTACCGGCTTTCAAAGGTAAGTCTGCAGTATTTGCATCCTGGGATGTTTATACTTCCATCTTCAATGAAAAACGTTCAGGTATTTTTGTAAATGATGGATTCCGGAACGTACCCGGTAAACTGAATGATAAACAAAGCTTATACAACAAGCTGCAGCATGAACTTCCGGATCTCTTTCACGGTCCATCTGAAAGACTCGACGTAGCAACCTTTCATATTGGTTTTGAGTATATGAAGGCGAATAAACCAAGACTGATGTATTTTGGGTTTGGTGATACTGATGAATTCGCGCATGCAGGCATGTATGATTATTACATGGATGCCGCCAACAAAACAG
>JBEVNF010000292.1:0-6740 GCA_040508255.1 Flavitalea sp. | reverse complement strand
AAAGACAATCCTTCCCTCAACAGAACCGAAGCCAATCGTCCTTTCAGACCTGTGGCTGATGGTGGCCGCGGTTTACCTGAAGAACAACAGACCTATGACCGGCTTGATGAACTTTTTCGTACTGCAAAATTGCAGAGCTATGATGCTGCATTATCAGGCGGTAACGAAGGAACAAAATATTATATCAGCGGAAACTACAGCAAACAGGAAGCGATCATCAAACCTGTGTATTTTGAACGTGCCGGTTTTAAAGTGAATCTTGATCAGAAGATCGGTGATCGTGTTCAGGTTGGAACAAGTAATACAGTTACACGTACTTACCGGAACCAGGGCAGAGCGGGTGATGGTCCACAGGGTGGGTTGTTACAGGCAGCACTGCATACCCCAACTTATTTGTCTCCATATAATGAACAAGGTGTTCCTGTAGGTCGTGCGGGTTTTGATAACCTGACATTGCTGTTGGAGAATTATGATGTGAATTCAACCAGCTTACGTTATATAGGTAATCTGTACGCAGAAGCGGAGATTCTTCCAGATCTTAAATTCCGTACAAGTTTTGGTGTTGACTATAACAACTACGATGAATCAGAGTACTGGAACACAAACCTGTTGCTTGGAGCCCCGGCAACGGCAGGTGCCGCGGGTGGTTATGCTACTTCAAGTATCAGGCAATTCCAGACCTGGTTAAATGAGCAGACACTTACCTACCGCAAAAAAAACCGGGGTACATAAATTCGGTATCCTTGTTGGTAATACTTTACAGAGTGATGTGCTTACAAGAACTTATGCAGAGGGCCGTGGTTTTGCAAACAATTCCTTCAAAAGAATTTCTTCTGCATCTGTTGTAAGTGGTTCAGAGAACTGGACGAAAGCAACGCTTACTTCATTCTTCTCAAAAGTGGATTATAGTTTCAATGACAAATACCTGATCGATTTCAGTATCAGGGCAGATGCTTCTTCAAGATTTGGTGCAGATAACAAATGGGGTTATTTCCCGGCAGTAGGTGCTGCATGGAGAGTAAAAGAAGAATCGTTCCTGAAAAATGTGGATGTTGTTTCTGATCTTAAGATCAGGGCAAGCTATGGAATCACCGGTAACCAGAATGGTATCGGCGACTTTGCTGCCCTTGGTTTGTGGACAGGTAACGCCCCATATGAAGGCAACCCGGGCACAGCTCCACAACAGTTGAGCAATCCTTCACTCAAATGGGAGAAGACAAGACAATTCAATATTGGTGTTGATCTCTCATTGTTTGATGGAAGACTAACTTTTGATGCAAATTACTACGATAAGTATACAACAGATGGTCTGCTGCAGCTTGCGCTTGCAGGAACTACCGGGTTCAATAACTACTGGAGCAATGCTGCCGAGATCAGCAACCGTGGTTTTGAATTGGGAATTAATTCAACCAATATCAAAAATGAAAACTTTTCCTGGACCACTAGCCTGAACATTGGCCGCAACATAAACAACATTGAAAAGCTGGCCACGCCTTTACCTTATGGCAGCCGTAACCTGATCCTTCAACAGCAGGGGTCACCGTTGTATTCTTTCTGGGTTTACAAACAACTGTATGTTGATCCGCAAACCGGTAACGTGGTTTATGAAGATGTAAACAAAGATGGAAGAACAACGGAAGCAGACAGGCAACTGATCGGAAGCATCTGGCCAAAACTATATGGAGGTCTCACTAACAATATCACGTACAAAGGTTTTGATGCGAATGTCTTCTTCAGCTTTCAGTATGGTAACAAAACTTATAACCACAACCGTTTCTTTGGAGAGGGTGGTGGTGCCCGGGATGCTGCACGTGTGATCCTCGCCAGCAATCTGGCACGCTGGCAAAAACCCGGTGACATCACGGATGTTCCAAGGCCAGATGGTGTGAACGTAAACAACTACCTCGATGGAAGCAGCCGGTTCCTTGAGGATGGCTCATTCCTCAGACTGAGAGCTTTGACCGTTGGTTACACCTTCCCACGCAATATTCTCAGCGGAGCAGGCGTGTCATCACTTCGTTTGTTTGTGACCGGTAGTAACCTGTTATTGTTTACCAAATACAGCGGACTTGATCCGGAGTCAAGTGCAAGCAGCGATCCTAATCAGCAGGGTATTGATCTCGGCACACCGCCACAACCAAGATCAGGACAGATCGGTCTTTCTGTAACATTCTGATAAAACAACTCAAAACATTTACAATAAATGAAAACGCTGAATATATTATATGTGCTGATCCTGGTTGCCGGTTTTACCTCCTGCAAAAAATTCCTGGATGTGAAACCGGAAGAGTCGGTTTCTGATGCTCAAACAATCTTTGATCGCGCCTCGTCTGAAACCGCGTTGCGTGGTGTTTACAGCTCATTGGCCAGTGAGGGTTATTATGGAAGTAACTTCCAGATGATCGGTTATCTTTCGGGTGATAATATTCAATGGACCGGTTCACAGTCGCAGATCCAGGAATTTATCAATCACAATGTTAAGTCTGAAAATTCAACCATCAATGGAGCATGGACTGCCATTTACAGAACCATCAATCGTATCAACCAGGTGCTTGATAAAGTTCCATTGGTGGAAGATGCGGCACTGACTGCAGCTATTAAAAACAGGATCATCGGCGAAGCTTATGCGCTGAGAGCACTGGCTTATTTTGATCTTGTAAGAGTATGGGGTGGTGTGCCGCTGATCCTTGCTCCGACAAATACTCCGACTGAAAATGTTGGTGTTGCAAGAAGCACAGCAGAACAGACCTGGACACAGGTGCTTGCCGACCTGGACCAGGCGGAAAGTTTACTTGCGGAAACTACAAGCCGTTTCACTGTAACAAAGAAAACTGTATACGCATTAAAGGCCCGTTATTATCTGTACCGTAATGATCCTATAAAGGCGGAGGAATATGCGGACAAGATCATTGGTGATGCATCATCTTATTCACTCGTAAAACCTTTCCGCGCATTTTTTGCCACTGAAAACAACCAGGTGATCCGTGGAAGTGCAGAATCAGTATTTGAGATCTTCTACAATGGAACAACCGAAACAAATGGTCATGGTACCTCATGGCTCGCTCAAACAAGCGGGGGTACTCGTCAGTGGGCACCAAACGATGCTTTTGTTGCTCTTGTAAATGATCCGCTTGTTGGTGGAAACAGAAGTGTGACTGTTGCAAGAGATAACCAGAACCGTTGGTATGGTAACTTCTATCGCACTGTAAATGCAGCGCCATCCTATGTGATCAGGACCGCAGAGGTTTATCTTATCAGGGCTGAGGCAAGAGCCGCGCAGGATAAACTGGTGCCGGCTTTACAGGATCTGAATGCTGTTCGTGACCGGGCGGGTCTGATACCGGTAGTCGCATCGGTAAAAGCTGATGTTCAGCTGGCTATTGAAAACGAACGCAGAATCGAATTTGCGTTTGAGCCCCACCGCTGGTTTGATCTCGTAAGAACCGGTCGCGCAAACACTGTATTAAGTATCGCCGACAATAACAGGCTGCTACTCCCTATACCTGCTCAGCAACGTTTGCTTGACGATGGGCTGGAGCAAAATCCCGGTTATTGATCATTATATCGAAATGCTGTCAAAATTAAAATCATGTCAACCGAAAATCTGAATGCTGAAACCAGGACCTGGTCCTCCACTGAAAAATTTCTTTTCAGGGTGTTGTTTGTGTTCATCGTGATCCAGGCACTGCCACTTGACTGGAAATACTTTGCTTCGCTGAAGAACCTCCTGCCGGGATTACACTATGGCGATATTTTTAATATTGCACATTATTATCCAACCTGGCTGGGAGCAGTTCCTTCTTTTGGGGATTGGGCATTGTTCCTTGGCTTTGCACTAATACGTGCTTTTGCCTGGAGCTTCGCAGAAAGGAAGCCGCGATTTAAATATGATGATCTTTATTACTGGCTGCGGGTTATCGCGAGATACCGTCTTGCGATCGCGTTACTTGGATACGGCTTTATCAAGTTTTATCCATTGCAGGCACCTTTTCCTTCAATCAGTAATCTTAATACCGAATATGGATTTTTTACAAGATGGAAATTGTTTGGATTGAGTCTTGGTATTGTTCCTTCTTATGAATCATTCCTTGGTGGTGTTGAGATAGTACTTGCGTTATTTCTTCTCTATCGTAAAACGGCTTCACTTGCAGCATTTATTGTGATCGTGTTTGCAGGAAACGTATTTATGTCGAACATTGCTTATGAAGGTGGTGAGATCGTTTATAGTCTCTTTTTAATAGGTCTTGCATTTTTTGTATTGGCTTATGACCTGCAACGGATCATCAATCTTATAATACTTCAGAAACCAACGGCTCCCAATCGATTCAAGCCCGCATTTTTCTCCGGGTGGAAACGCACCGGCCGGCTGGTTGCAAAACTTGCAGTGGTGTTCTTTTTTGTGATACTGTATGGCTTCAAAACAAAATCCGGATATGTGCATGATAAATTTCAGTATCCTGCCACACCGGGACTTGCAGGCTATGCAGGAGTATACAATGTGAATACCTATGTGCAGAACAAGGATACACTTGCGTATTCAGACACCGATCCAGTGAGATGGTCAGATGTGGTTTTTGAAAACTGGAACACAATTAGTATAAGGTCAAACCGTCCGGTGATCATTGATTCAAACAACACCGATCGTTTTTCACGTATTGACCAGGATCGTTCATTTGAATATGAAGGGAGTATCGGCAGACATTATTACTCCTATGTGGCGGATACATTGAATCACACCCTTATCCTTCATAACCGAAACAAACATTACGAAAATGAAACGTTGAAACTTAACTATGAAAGAAGGAATGACTCTTTGATCGTTCTTTCCGGAACCAGTTATGACAATCAACCGGTTTACGCTGAACTTCAGAAGATCAACAAAAGATACCTTCTTGAAGAAGTAGCAAAACGTGGTCGCCGAAAAAGTTTTAAACTATAACCATTTCAAACCATTGCAATGTCAGATTCAACTATCATAGAACAGGAAGTTGCTCCCAAATATGCTTTTGCTCATTTGAATGGAAGAACAGAAGCAACCACACATGTGCCATCCCAGTCGAATCAATGGAAGCGATATGAAAGAATTCTGTTTCGTATAGCATTTATTTTCTTTATCGCTATCTGTATTCCAAACAGCACTGAATGGTATAAGATAGTGGCCACAATCGACTGGACGAATCTGCACTATCGTGATCTGTACGATATCGCACGTTTCGGTTCGGGCATCAACCTGTTTGGTAATACAATTTTCGGAAACTCACTGGTGGGTTATGCAAACTGGATCATTACAGCTGTTGTTGCAATTGCAGGTGGATTGATCTGGACCGCGATTGTTGTAGCCCGAAAGTCAGAAAAGAAAGAGTACAATAATTTATATTACTGGCTCCGTGTGATTGTAAGATACCGTGCTGGTATCGGTATTATTGGATTCGGATTTACAAAGGTACTGCCTGTACAAATGCCTTATCCTTCTCTTGGTTTGCTAAATACAAATTTTGGTGATCTTACCGCGCAAAAGATTTACTGGCTATCTATCGGTATTGTTCCATGGTACCAGGTATTTGCCGGTGTGGTAGAGCTGACTGCAGGAACCATGTTGTTGTTCCGCAAAACAACAACACTTGGATCTGTATTGCTGCTTGGTGCGCTTGGTGATATTGTGTATGTAAACTTTGCCTATGATGGTGGTGTTCATGTATACAGTTCTTATTTTGTATTGCTTGCAGCTTTCTTACTGGTGCAGGATGTTCAAAAGATCTACAGATTATTCGTTGCAGAGAAGTTTACTGTGCCATTCCATTTTTACCCGGTGCTTGATAAAGGATGGCAGAAGGGGATAAGAGTAGGTGTGAAAGCATTGGTAATATTTGTATTCCTGGGATTGTTCTTCTGGTTACAGCTTGTGAACTTCTGGTATGATCCATATAAGCAGCCTTCTGTTGCAGGTGTGAAAACCCTGCGAGGTAATTACGCTGTTTCAGAATTCAGGATCAACAACCAGGTAATTCCATATTCACCACTTGACAGTATCCGCTGGCAGGAAGCAACATTTGAGAACTGGACCTCGCTCAGTTTCAAAGTCAATAAGCCAACCTCGCTTGATCTTTCAAATGGTGGCGGTGATCCGCAACGCGATATTAACCGAACCTTCGAAATTTCTGGTGTGGGTGGCGGCCAGCGTGTATTTCATTACTTTGCTGATGAAAAAAATAAGACACTTTATCTGCAGGACAAATTCAAACCTGTTCCCGATGTAAGGAACCGTGCTTCCGGTGCGGGTGGTGATGGTGGCACTGATCGAAACCTTGCTGCAGGAGCTGCGAAAAAAGGTGTTAATGTTGATTATGCAACAGGTTCAGCGCCGGAAACAAATGAAAGTTCCAAACCTCAGAAAGCAGATCCGCTGGCATGGATTCCCAAAGATGCCTGGGTGAATATCGGTAACGAAGTGGAAAAGATCGATCCGCGTGCAAAGAGTACAAGACGTGATCGGGAGTTTGCTATTCCGGTAAAGGATGAAAAAAGAAAGAAGATGATACTTCAGTATAAAACAACAGATGGTAGCAGGGTTGTGCTTACCGGTATCAATGAGAACAGTGATTCAGTTTATGTTGTGCTTGATCGTATCGATAAAAAATATGCTCTGAGCGAAAGTCCGTTGCAGGCTGGTAAATATTGAGTCATGTGTGATTGTAAAAATCTGAAATTCGCGTTTTTATTTTTTACAGCCTTTGTTTTGT
>JBEVNF010000233.1:0-4142 GCA_040508255.1 Flavitalea sp. | reverse complement strand
GGGCTGGCATTACACCTTCAATATTATATCAAAAACAGAAATGCTTGTCTCTCCATCGACCCTCAGCTCAATTCAATCTCTTTTCGTCAAAACGATTTAGTCAAAAATTTCGATATTGGTGATATATCCAGGTTTATTATTGTTTATTCATCAGCCGTTGATTTTCCCGGACATTATGGATTTGCAGAATACAGATATTGCAGAATGTATTTTCAGACCGGAGAAACGATTATTATTACCTGCCTGATGATCCATGACGTCCAGGATACACTTGAAGTTTTACTGAAATTAGAGCCTGAAATCAAAAAAGTATTTCTACCATTTATCAGCAAAGCATAACAACTTACTTACTTACGGAAACCATACGCCGCAAGCATCTTATCGAAGATTGTATTATTATCATAAATTCCAATAAACTTTTCAGCACCAGGCCCGAAAGCAAATACCGGGATCATAATACCAGTATGATGTTCTGTTGAGAAATTTGCTTTAACCGTTCCGTTCTTCACATCACCATCGATCAATGATAGTCCGCCGGTTTCATGATCAGCAGTAATGATCACTAATGTATTTTTATCTTTTGCTGCATAGTCAATTGCTGCACCAATAGCTTTATCAAAATCGATCATTTCACTGGTAACATAATCAATTTCATTTGCGTGTCCGCCCCAGTCAATCTGCGAACCTTCTACCATCAGGAAGAAGCCGTTTTTATTCTGATCCAGTATTGTTAAGGCTGTATTCATACTTTCTACCAGTTGACCGCCACGACCTTCCAGAACCTTTGCTGGTTCCTGGTCGGCGATAAAACCTGCAAGTTTGCCGGAACGGATCTTTTTGATCTCAGGTAAAGAATCGGCAACCTGGTAGCCGCGTGCTTTAAGGCTATCCAACAGATTTTTACCATCTTTTCTTTTCGCAAAATGGTCTTTACCACCACCGATAAATACATCGATGTCTGTAGCCAGAAAGTCGTTTGCAATCTCTTCAACCATCTTTCTTGAAGGCTGATGTGCGATAAATGATGCGGGAGTTGCGTGAGTGATTGAGCAGCTTGCAACCAGACCTGTAGCAAGTTTGTATCTCTCTGCTATTTCAAGTATTGTTGGTCTCGCAACTTTTGTTGCATCAACTCCTATTGAACCATTGTATGATTTATAGCCTATTGACAAAGCAGTTGCACCTGCACCTGAATCGGTTACCCAGGCATCACTCGCCTGGTTTTTGTGAAAACCAACAGCTGTACATCTTTCAAGATTTAAAGAACCTTTATTTGCAGTAAGGCCGGCATAGATCTGTGCAGCACCCATACCATCGCCAATAAGCAGGATGATCTTTTTAGGTTTGCCTGTTTGTCTGGTCTGAGCATTACCGTTAACTGTTGCCATCAATGCAGCAGCGAAAAGAAGTACTTTATATGTCATAAGTAGTTATATAAACCCGCAAGATCAGCATAACAGATCAGTGGAACGCTGTACTAATATTATCTGTTCGTTATTAAATTTTAGACAGTTTATATCATTGAACCCGTACTTTTGAATCAATGTCCCGGAAAACAAACGATTGGTATGGCAAATCACGAAGTAGCTGTTAAAACAACATATTTCAGTATTGCAGGTAACTTCCTGCTTGCGTTGATAAAAGGACTTGCCGGTATTTTTGGTAATTCTTACGCGCTTATTGCAGATGCAATTGAATCCACTGCAGATATTTTTTCCTCCTGCCTTGTACTCTTTGGTCTTAAATATTCCAGCAAACCCGCAGATGAAGATCACCCATACGGTCATGGTCGGGCAGAGCCGCTTGTAACTTTTGCGGTGGTTCTTTTCCTGGTGATCTCGGCAACAATAATTGCATACGAAAGCATCCAGAATATATTAACACCTCACGACCTTCCGAAATCATGGACACTGATCATTCTTGGTGCAATTATTATCTGGAAGGAAATTTCTTTTCGGATCGTGATCCAAAAAAGTAAGGAGACCAACAGTTCTGCTCTCAAAGCTGATGCATGGCATCATCGTAGTGACGCGATCACATCGGTTGCTGCTTTCATAGGTATCTCCATTGCTTTATATCTTGGTAAAGGATATGAGGCTGCTGATGACTGGGCCGCATTGTTCGCTTCAGGATTTATTTTGTATAACAGTTACCTGATCTTTCGTCCTGCACTTGGTGAGATCATGGATGAAAATAATCATGATGACCTGATTGCAGAGATCAGGAAGGTTTCGCTTTCAGTGCCCGGTGTTAAGGGCACTGAAAAATGTTTTATCAGGAAAGCAGGAATGGTTTATCATGTTGATCTGCATGCTCTGGTTCCGGCAGAAATCACTGTTCGTGAAGGACATGATATCTCACATGAACTTAAACGTGTATTGCTTGAGCAACTTCCGCAATTAGGACAGGTTCTGATCCACATCGAGCCTGATCATGTAGTATTATGATTGAGACCCCGGACCTCATTCAGTTTTCAGACTCTTCACAGGATTGATCAATGCCGCACGGATGGCCTGCTGACTTGTAGTCACAAGTGTAAGCACCAATGCGATCAATGCAGGTATAGCAAAGATCCACCAACTCAAATTAGTCCGGAATGCAAAATCGCGGAGCCATAAATTCATAATGATCCAGCCCAAAGGAAGCGCTACAATAGTTGCAACCAACACCAGCTTTACAAAATCAAACGATAACAACCGGATGATATTTGGGATTCCAGCGCCAAGTACTTTGCGGATACCTATTTCACGGGTTCGTTGTTCCGTTGCATAGCTAACCAAACCGAACAATCCCAGACAGGCTATCAGTATAGCAAAAAAAGCAAATGAAATAAAGATCTTGCCTGTCTGTTGTTCAACTTTGTAAAGGTGGTTGAAATCATCATCCATGAACGAATAGATAAATGCCTGTCCTGCCATACCGGGCATGGAAAGGTATTTTTGTTCCACCTGTTTAACTACCGCCGCGATATCGCTGCTTTTCACGCGGAAAGCAAAACGATCGCCCCATTTCGATAAGCGCATGATCACAGGTGCCACATCATAGCGCAGCGAGCCAGCGTTAAAGTCCTTTACGATTCCAATAATATTATAGCTATTTACAATTTTCGTATTTTGATCCATATCATACAGACTTGCTGTGAGCGGATCCTTGAAGCCCAACACCCGTGCTGCAGTTTCATTGATCACCATCGCATTTGAATCACTGATCCTGTCCGGGACAAAATTTCTTCCTGCAACAATCTGCATACCCATTGCAGGTATATAATCCGCATCGACTGCCCAATCTGCAATTGTCAGTGTCTGTTCAGCTGACATAGTCTTACTCTTCGAGTAGGCATTCCTGTTACCTTCACTATAATTGGATGTTGGCAGGCTGCTGAGCCTGCTACCTGCAGTAATTCCCGGTATTTGCAAGGCTTCAGTTTTGAAAGTTGCTGCGTGAGAACCCAATGAGTAGGCATTTTTCACCACCAGCACCTGTTCGCGATCATAGCCGAGGTTTTTTGAACGGATATAATTGAGCTGACTGTAGATCACCAGTGTTCCCATGATCAGAATGATCGCAGCAACAAACTGGAAAACCACGAGGCTATTTCTTAACCATCCACCTTTAAGACCAGTGCTCAGTTTGCCTTTTAATACCTGAACCGGCATAAAGGATGACAAGAATAAAGCAGGATAGGTACCCGCCATCAATCCTACAATAAATGTAATTGCAACCAGGGCAACCGGTAGCCATGGTGTTGAATAATCGTATAGTGTGATCTGTTTGCCGGAGATACTATTTAGCAACGGAAGCAGCATAGTTGCAAGGATCAATGCCAGGAGAAGTGATAAGAAACTTGTCACCACAGATTCAGTAAGAAATTGCCCTACGAGCTGACCACGGTTTGAGCCCATCACTTTTCTTACCCCAACCTCTCTCGAACGACCTGCTGAACGTGCAGTAGAAAGATTCATGAAATTCACACATGCAATCACCATAATGAATACTGCAATTACAATAAATATATAGATGTATTGAATATTGCCACCGGGTTCAAACTCGTTGCTTAAAGTTGAGTGAAGGTGGATGCTTGTTAAAGGAACGGTTTTGTAGCGGAACCAATCACCTCTCTTCTCGAGATCTGCAAAGCTGCT
>JBEVNF010000213.1:0-3770 GCA_040508255.1 Flavitalea sp. | reverse complement strand
GCCATGTAGTCATTGATCTTTTTGGTGAATTTTCCGGTACAGAGGATCAGGAGACCGGAAGCCAATGGGTCGAGGGTGCCGGCATGGCCAATCTTGCGGATTTTGAGGATTCCACGAATCTTACGCACTACATCGAACGAGGTCCAGTCGTATGGTTTGTTGATCAATAAAACCTGGCCCTGTTCATAGATGTTCTCTTCCTGTTGCAAATCTGAAATTTTGCGCGAAGATAAGTGGTGGAAAGGGGGATTCCAAGGAGATGGAGCCGGTGGGGATTATATCGCGCGTCTGGCCTTCAGCTCAAGATACTTGTTAACGGTATTGATTGTCAACTTCTCCGGAGGTGTCAATATCGTTATGATCCCATGCTGTTGCAACTCCTTCACCATCTGGCGTTTTTCAAATGCAAATTTTTCTGCAATTGTTTTGATGTAGAGGGATTCAACATCATCTGCCCTGCCCTCGGTGAGGGTGAGCAGTTCGGTGTTTTCGAAAAACACCACCATCACGAGATGATATTTGGCGATACTTCTTATATAAGGAAGCTGGCGCTGCAGGCCGGATAGAGATTCAAAATTTGTAAACAACACCACAAGACTACGCGAAGTCATACGCATACGCATATGGATCAATACGCGTTCAAAATCAGTTTCGGGGAACTTTGTTTCCTGGTTGTAGAGTGTTTCCATGATCGTGCCCATCTGCGCGCTCTTGCGATCGGCAGGAAGGAACTGATCGATCTTTTCGGCGAAAGTTAGAAGCCCGGCCTTGTCCTGCTTGATCAGTGCAACACGCGAAAGTATCAATGTAGCATTGATCGCATAATCGAGCAGGGTCATGCCATCAAATGGCATTTTCATTACACGTCCCTTATCGATCAGGCAATAGATCTGCTGGCTGCGTTCATCGGTGTAGTTGTTCACCATCAGGTTGCCACCCTTTCTTGCAGTGGCGCGCCAGTTGATGCTACGGATATCATCACCTGCGACATATTCCTTGATCTGCTCAAACTCAAGACTGTGCCCGATCTTACGGATCTTGCGGCTTCCAGCTTCTGCAAGATTGTTTGAGTACGCAAGCAATTCGTAGTTGCGGAGGTTTACAAATGACGGCATCACTTTTACCATCACATCGTTATCTGAACTAAATCGCCTGACCACAAGACCAATTGGCGTCTTTGCAAAAACATGTGTTTTATAGAACTGGTATTCACCTCTTTCAACGGGACGTAATGAATAAGGCAGCGTTAGTTCAGCATTGCCACCAATGTTGGATCGAAGCAGGAACTTTCTTTGCTGAAACTGATCCGGTAATTCATCAATGATCTTAAGTTGCGCTTTGAAAGGGAATTCATTTTTCAATTCAAGGTTCACAGTGTTCTCATCACCATTACTGAATCGCTCGCCGGTTATACGTTTTCCAGTTACACGCGATGCAGAAAAAAACAGTATCGCATAATCCAGCAACACAAGCACCGCGAAGACTGCAAGCAGCAACTTTGTGATAATAAACAAAGGGCTGATCAGGAACGAGATTCCGAACAGACAGGCGATGGCGCCGAGTGTCCAATAAAATCTTGAACTAAAAAATAAAGAGATAATATATCGGTTCAGCAGCTTCATTAATAATTAGCGTGGTACTTCGATGCTTTGGATCAGTTGAACAATCACATCATCCGTTTTTGCACCTTCCATTTCTTTTTCAGGTGATAACACGATACGATGTCTTAATACATGAGGCACGATCATGATCACATCTTCAGGGGTAACAAAGTCACGTCCATGTATAGCCGCAATTGCCTTTGCACCGTTCAATACACCGATCGAGGCACGAGGTGAAGCGCCGAGATAAATTGATTTATGATTTCTTGTACCGGAAACGATGGCTGTGATAAAGGTGATGATCTTTTCTTCCACATGTACATTGCGGACCTGCGCTCTTAATGCAGAAAGCTGCTCACCTGAAAGCACCGGCAAAACTTCCTGCACCTGGGTTTCGAGACCGGAACGATGATGTTGCGAAACAATCAGGAATTCCTGCTCAGGCGTTGGATAACCCACCTCGATCTTGAACAGAAAACGATCCAGTTGTGCTTCGGGAAGATGATAGGTTCCCTCCTGCTCTACCGGGTTCTGTGTGGCCACCACCAGGAATGGAGCAGCAAGCGGATAGGTTGTACCATCAACGGTCACCTGGCGCTCTTCCATTACTTCGAACAATGCAGCCTGTGTTTTGGCTGGTGCACGGTTGATCTCATCGATCAGTACAAGTTGACTAAAGATGGGACCTTTCCTGAATTGGAAATTCGTTTCCTTTGGATTGAAGATGGTAGTACCGATCACATCACTTGGCATCATATCCGGCGTGAACTGTATCCGCGAGAAATCGATGGATACTGTCTTTGCCAGGAGACGTGCAGTGAGTGTTTTTGCAACACCGGGTACACCCTCGATGAGAACATGGCCATCAGCAAGAATTGCAGCAACCAGCAACTCAACCATTTCTTCCTGGCCAACAAGTACTTTACCAATCTCTGTTTTAAGATCAATAACCGATTGCTGTAGCGCAGCAAGATCCGTTCGTTGTTCAAAGAAATTATCTTCCATCTTTAAATGAATTTTTAAACTTTTCTAATTGATCACTATACTTCAGCAAGAGCTCATCAGAGATCAATGGTCTTGTATTCACCACATGAATTGTTTCAAGAAGCTTGCGCACATCTTCCTCAGAATGACCGGATTTATGCGCCAGTTTCTTTTCAAAATTCTTATCGAGCGTTGAAGTTGTGATATTGTATTGTTGTCTTACCTGGTCAAGAAAATGCGTGGTAAGTTTTGTCGTGAGATTTTTATTATCACGTCGCTGAAAATACAGTCGACCGATCGTCTTCACAAAATCTACTGATGAGTTCTTCAACGGTGTTTTAACCGGTATCGTACGCTGTCTGCGCTTTGATTCAAACAAATAGATCAGCGTGAACAACACAAGCAGCACCGCGAGCATCCAGGCCAGTGGCGGCTGTTTCATCATCCATCTGAATGCAGAGAAATCACTCTTCTCCTGGTTGTCACCATAACGGTGACTACGGAAATAATCATCCCACATCACAACACTTACATCCTGCGGAATATAAGACAGCGCTTCGTCATAGTAAGCCTTGTTATTTTTATGGAGCAGGAAAAAATTAGAGAAAGCAAGCGGAGCAAAATGCAGCATTACTGAACCGCCGCCCTGGTAAGCGAAGCGCACGAAATTAGGTCGCTTCTTCTTGTCATAACCCAGCACTTCTGTAATAGATGAATCATATTTGCTTAAGTGAGAATCATAACTATCACCCGGATAAATAAAGCTGCTAGTATCATGCCTTGTTGGATGCTGAATGGTGACTGTTAGTGAATCACTGCCTGCATAATCATAATCCCTCACCTTGACACGAAAACTATCAAGCAGCGAATTGGAATATTCAAAAGATGAAATCAGAACATGATGTCCCGCAGCGGCGATCCGGAAGATCTCTTCCAGTTCAGAAGAACCGGGTGCAACACTTGGCGAGATGATGATATACGCCGCGTGTGCTGAAGAGCCGGATTTCGGATTTTTGTTATGTTTGTTGAGCTCGGTGGTCAGGTGGTAAATTTCCGGAGCTTCCTTATTAACGATGACCTCTGCATCGGGATAGATAGATTTGAGATTGTTGTAGGCATACCAGGTACCGTATGGAATCTTGTCGTTTTTCCACAGAGTAAGCTGCCTGTTGAGTCGTTTTCCAC
>JBEVNF010000210.1:0-10216 GCA_040508255.1 Flavitalea sp. | reverse complement strand
CTGGATAGCGATAACCTGCATTCACCAAATGAAAAATTCAATCTTGAGAATTACTATAAGGGAATTGAAACGATTCCTTATTTCCATAAGTTTTTTGCCGAAGGAGAATAAGAAGTCGATATAACGTTCAGGTGTAAACGAAATGTTATGGCAGAGAAAGAAAAACTAAGAATTGATAAATATTTATGGTCGATCAGGTTGTTTAAAACCAGGTCGATGGCGGCGGAAGCATGTGACAGCGGAAAGGTTAAACTAAACGGAGGTTCAGTGAAAGCTTCGAAGACAGTAAATGTGGGTGATGAATACGAAGTAAAAACTGAAGCGAAGAAATGGAGGATCAAGGTTGTTGAGCTTTTGCACAACCGGGTTGCTTATGAGCTTTCATTGAAGTACTATCTTGATATAACGCCGGAGGAAGAGATACAGCGGACACAATATATTGCATCGAGTTTTCACACCGGCAAAAGACCAAGCAAGATCGGGAGGCCGACAAAAAAAGAAAGAAGAGATCTCGAAGGATTTATGGAAGATTAATGCGATCCGCAAGTTCTGGTAACTTAATACCAACTATTTTTCCTCTTATCAAAATGCTCAATACTGATTTTGAAAGTAAATGGATTATTAAACTGGTTCGCGACTGAACCAACCACATACACTCCCAACTTAAACTTCTCAGTCGAGATCCTTATTGTCTTTTCGACGCCAACGAAACCTTCCATATAGCGAAGGTTTCGTTCTGGCAGGTAAAGCATCCCACCACCGGCAACTTCCATAAGATTTAGTTTCTTGAACAAAGGGATTTTGTTCAGGATTGAACCATTGAAATGATGCAGATAATGAGCTTCGTAAAACCTTCGGAATGCCGGAAATGTTGAATCGAGCAATTGGAAAGTATTTGTAGGATTAGAGAAAAGTATGGGATCTCCCTGGCGCATCCATTTGTAATCAACGAGGCGAAGATCTTTTATATTGTAAAAAGAACCGCTGGAAACTTTATAACGTGAAATACCCGCCAGCCCGAGTTTTAAATGTTGCTTAATTCCGAATTCCAGAAAATCAAAGTTTATCGCGCTCCTGAATACTCCGGGTATGCCTTTTCGCCAGGTCACGAATACTGTTGGCCATACAGATCCCAATATTACTTTTTCTTTAGGTTCACGTATGTATTTCTGCCGCGGTGTATAACTAAGTGTGACGTTGTTATAAAATGCATTGTAACCGGGAAATGCCACAGGCTGGTTATTGATCAATATTCCGTTTGCCAGTGAATCCCATCTGCCGTTTGTTTTGTAGTTCTCGACAGAACGACGCATAGCAAATTGTAATTCATTGGTGAGAAATAAGCCATTCATTAATTCAATCTCATGAGAGATTGTCAGATGATTATGCTCAAAAACATTGGCCCGCCGAAGTTGATTGATCCAGGCATCACCTTCAAAAATCTGTCCGAACTGCCTTCCAACATTGATCGAATAAGTTCCCCTGTTAAACGGATTATACATCCTTTTAAGCCAGATATTTCCTTTGATATCCTTGTTTCGGACTCCATAGCTAAGGTTGGTCCACGCCTCAATGTCTTTCCGTGATTTAAAGACTTTTTTATAACTTCCATTCACACCAAACCTTCCGCCCCCAAACTGAAATGGTTCATACATGGATGCAAGGGGGCCAATATAGATGGTTCGCTCAAGATCGCGTCGATACATACCCTGCCCAAACAACAAAATCTTCTTCCAGGTAACACGGTTAAATACCTTGTCAACCGAATCGAGATATGCTTTTGAATTATGTGCATTGTAGATACTGTCCTTGTATCTTATGAAACTTAATTCCTTTTCACTCAACGGCTCTGTTCGTGCCTGCGACCAGAAACTTGTATCGCGTTCGTAAGCCTGTTCTGAAGTGGCACTAACCTCATTTCCAAAATGCTTTGGAGCAAACCCTGGCGCTATCCTGTAATTTGAAAACTGTGCGATTGTCCTTCCGTTCATCCGGCTTTTACCAGCCTTCGCTGCGTAGGCAAATTCCTGTCTCTTGACTACCCAGGCCTTCTGATCAACAAATTCATATTGCTGATCAACCGAGAAGTAATCATATTCAGGCATATGATATTTCGGAAACTCAAAATGCGTCCGAAGCAAAACCCATGCACTGTCCAGCACTTCAACCTCACCTTCAACCAGCGCATTACCCAGTTTAACTGGTGTAATTCTGATTGTAAAGATCTTCCTTTCGCCCACTTTTCTTATAGAAACAGTTTTGAAACGATAACCAATCAATCCACTTAAACTTATGGGCGATAGAAAAGGCATTTCAGACAGCGCGGGTACCCTCACAAGATTCCTGTAAAAACTAAAATCGCCTTCCGTAGCAGAAAGAAAGAAAAGACTTTCAGAATTACCCCGAACTTTTACACCGGTCCTTTCTTCTTTTATCCGGTTCGGATATTGATAATCAAGTTTAAGCGTGATCTCTGCCATACTCATATGCTGCAGCTCAAGCATCGCACTATCAGGCAGTGGGATGTTTGGTTTCTTTTTCTTTTTCCTGATTACATCATTCTCCTGCGTGGCGCGAATGTAAAGCTCGGTTGAATATGATGAGGCATCTTCGAGCAGCTTCTCCTTGTTGCGGATTACATTTCTGATAATCTCCTCTGCACGATCGCGTTTTACCGCCTTTACCTCAACCTCATTCAGATCAATTCCTGTTGTTTCAAGTATCACATTCTGTTTTACATCATTATTCCTTACAACGATCTCAACAACCTGCTGGCGGTATCCGATCATGGTGAAAATGAGCTCATAACGGTTTTCAGTAAGTAACAATTCAAATGATCCGTCGGCTTTCGTGGTAGTTCCGATGGTGAGCCCCTTCACAGCAACACTCACATAGCTCAAAGGTTCCAACGAGGTATTAGTAACCTTTCCGGTTACCCTGAACTGCTGTGCGCCGAGTTCTTCCACAAACGGAATAAAGCAAAATAACAGGAGTAAAGGTTTTATCAATTAAACAGTTTTTGGTTAAATGGGAGTGGCTTCTAAAAATGCACAGATTGCAATTACGAATCATCTTGTAATTGCCGTTTTAGTTAAGTTTTAACAGGGAGCTGTTACCCAGGATAATTTGGTGAACATGAAAGACTGCAGTTCATTACTTTCACCGGTTAAACCTTAATAGTATCTTCGCGTTAATACCAGCGTTATAGAATATGAGAATCGACGTAATCACTGTTGTCCCTGAATTACTTGAGAGTCCCCTTGGTCACTCTATTATCAAGCGTGCAAAAGACAAAGGACTTCTTGAGATCCACCTTCATCATTTGCGCAAATGGGCGGTAAATAAATATGGACAAGTGGATGATTACCAGTTTGGTGGCGGTGCTGGTATGGTGATGATGCCGGAACCACTTGCAAATGCGATTGAAGAGCTGTCTAAAGAGACAAAATACGATGAGATCATTTACATGACTCCCGATGGCGAACGTTTCAACCAGGGTATTGCCAATCAGCTGTCTCTAAAAAAAAACCTGATCATCATCTGTGGTCATTATAAGGGCATAGATGAGAGGATCAGGCAACATTTTGTAACACGGGAGATCTCGATTGGTGATTATGTACTTAGTGGTGGTGAACTTGCGGCGGCGGTGGTTGTTGATGCAATTGGCAGATTACTGCCCGGTGTATTGAATGATGAAACCTCTGCACTGACCGATTCTTTCCAGGATAACCTGCTCGCACCACCGGTGTACACAAGACCAGCCGTTTTCCGCGACTGGAAAGTACCCGATGTATTGTTGAGTGGTGACCCTAAAAAGGTGGATGACTGGAGGAATGAACAATCAATTTTGCGTACAAATCAACGTCGCCCGGATCTGAATGATCTGTAAGTCAACACACGGTACATGCGATCATCATCAGTACACAACAAGCGAAGATCATCAACAGGCTGAGTGCGAATGTTTGTTTCATAAGGTTTGGTTTTTGTGATGTTGTGCATTATCCCGTAGTAGCTTTCAGAAAAATAGAAGTCATAAATGATAAATGCAACAAATCCGTTTGCATGAATACCAATTGATAACCGTTTTATCATTTTCTTATGAAAAATCTCCTCTTTTTATTAGTTGTCAGTATCGTTGTAGCCCAATCCTGTAACAACAAAGGAAAAAATCCCGATGTTGTTGAACGTGATACCACGATCACCGAAGAGAATGCTTATTCTGAATTGTTTCTTGACAGTAACAAGGTTGAAGCTTTTATTACTGCGAATGCATTCCCCGACACATTAGCCAATCAGTTCCGCAGTTTCTATAACAGCCGGAACTACCAGTATGCTTGGTTCGCAAGCGATGGCACAACTGAACAGGCAAATCACTTTCTCAATCTTCAGAATGATTTTATAGGATACAGTCGGGACAGTAGCCTGTATAATAGTAAACTTCAAAAGATCATTGACACACTCAATCAACCCGACAGTACATTCAGGATCAGTGATGGGGTAAGAACAGAAACTGAATTGCAGATGACCTACCAGTTTTTCAAGTATGCACAACGTGCTTACCTTGGAGACAACAGCCTGAACCCTGCCGATCTGAAATGGTTCATACCAAGAAAAAAACTTGATATGGTTGGCTTGCTTGATTCTTTGCTGAAGCCGGGAAAGGACAGTAGCGAGACTTATGAACCTGTGAATCCTGCCTATAAACTTTTGAAAAATGAACTGGTAAAATACTCGCGTATTCAGCAATCCGGTGGTTGGGAACCTATCAGGTCCACCCAGAAAAAATTCACCAAAGGAATGCGCGATAGCGCGATCATTGAGATCAAACATCGTTTGTTTCTGACAGGCGACTACCCTGTTAAGGATACTACTACCCTTTTCAATGATTCACTCGAATCTGCCGTGAAGCGTATGCAGAAAAGATATGGAATGAAAGAAGATGGTGTTGTTGGTGGCGGTACGTTGCGTGAAATGAATCAGCCGATAGATCATCGTATCCGCCAGATGTTGATCAACCTCGAACGTTTGCGCTGGGTACCGGAAGAAGTAACAGGAGACTATCTGCTTGTGAATATCCCACAGTTCAAACTACATGCATATGAAAAGGGAAAACTGACCTGGAGCATGAATGTCGTTGTTGGATCACTTCAGCATAACACGGTTATCTTTAATGGTGATCTGAAATACGTGGTGTTCAGTCCTTACTGGAACGTACCTGTAAGTATCGTGAAGAATGAGATTATGCCTGGTATTGCGAAGAATAAGAATTATATCGCTTCACATAATATGGAGATCACTTCTTATTCGGGAAAAATTCCGAACGTGCGGCAGAAACCAGGTGCAAACAATTCATTGGGTAAGGTGAAGTTTTTGTTTCCAAACAGCTATAATATTTATCTGCATGATACCCCTGCCAAAAGTTTGTTTGGTGAAACAAGCCGTGCATTCAGTCATGGCTGTATCAGGCTGGGTGAACCTATGAAGCTCGCAGAATTTCTATTGCGTAATGACAGCACCTGGACAAAACAGAATATTCAAAAAGCAATGGATGCAGGAAAGGAGAAGTATGTAACCTTATCAAAAACGATTCCTGTGTTTATTGGCTATTTCACTGCCTGGGTTGATAGTGAAGGTCTGTTGAATTTCAGAGATGATGTTTATGGTCACGATGCAAAGCTGGCGGAAAAGATGTTTATCAGGTAGAATTAAAACGGTTTCCCTCAAAGGAAGCCGTTTTAATTATTTTTTCCTGATCCAGGCAAACTCCGCAAACCCAAGCAGATCCCAAAACACGTTCCCGGTAACAGCCTTTCCTCTTATCCATCTCAATGGAATACGTGCCGGGGTAACAACGGTATAAAACCAGCTTCTTCTTGTACCAGCTGAAACCACAGTACAATCATTTGCATTGAATAAGGTCCTCAGCTCTTCTACTGAATACAACCGCACATGACTTGCATCATCATGAAAATTCAGAGTACCTTTCATAGATGGAAGTTTCTTACTTCTGGCACCGGGATATTCAACATACATTGATCCGCCCGGCTTAAGTTTTCTTATCAGTCCTTTCAACACCTCATCGCCATTGAAAAGATGCTCGATCACATGCACGATCAGTATGGCATCAAAATAATTGTCCGGAAGCTTTTGAAAATCCAGCAGTGTCAGATCCATCTCATAAAAATCTTTCATGAGCGCAAAGTCTGCAGGATCATTATTATAATCTTTGTTCAGGTCAAGCCCATAGTATTCACAGTTGGGAAACAGGCTTACCGTTTTGGAAGCAGAATGGTTTCCGGTTCCTATATCCAGTAACCGGAAAGGCTGATTGCCAAATGATCTGTGTAGAAAATTGAATTTCGGGTTTTGTCTCCTGAGCCATCTTTTAACTGAATCCACCATGAACGCTGCAATTAGATTTATGTAAGGTAATATTGCAGTGGGCAATATTAGTCAATTATGCAGAAAGAAAATATTATCACCGGCCGGTTGGTCAACATCGAAGGCGGAACCATTATACCCTCATCAATAACCGTGGCAAACGGCCGTATCGTCAGGATCGAGCCCTACAGCGGAAACCCGGATCAGTTACATTATATCACCCCGGGGTTTACCGACAGTCATGTGCATATCGAAAGTTCGATGCTGATCCCTTCAGAATTCGCACGGCTCGCTGTCGTTCATGGAACGGTCGCCACCGTGAGTGATCCCCATGAGATAGCTAATGTTTGTGGTGTACGGGGTGTTGAATACATGATCGATGACGGTAATACTGTTCCTTTCAAATTCAATTTCGGAGCGCCAAGCTGTGTACCTGCAACGACATTCGAAACCGCAGGTGCAACTGTCAATGTTGATGAAGTGAGTGAGTTGCTCAAAAGATCAGAAATAAAGTATCTCAGTGAAATGATGAATTTTCCGGGAGTATTAAACAATGATCCGGAAGTAATGCAAAAGATCGCGGCTGCTCATAAACTGGGCAAACCTGTTGATGGCCATGCGCCTGGATTGCGGGGTGAAACGGCAAAACAATATATTGATGCCGGCATCACCACAGATCACGAATGTTTCACTGCAGATGAAGCACTCGACAAGCTGAAATATGGGATGAAAATTCTGATACGTGAAGGAAGTGCAGCAAAAAACTTCGAAGCACTTGCCCCTTTATTGAACGAACATTCTGCCTCCATGATGTTTTGCAGCGATGATAAACATCCTGATAGTCTTGTAGCAGGACATATAAACCAGCTTTGCGCCCGTGCGGTTTCCAAAGGAATCGATGTGTTCAAAGTGTTACAAGCTGCATGCATCAACCCTGTCTTGCATTATAAACTTGAAGTCGGATTGCTCCGTGTGGGCGACCCTGCAGATTTTCTGCTCGTCGAGGATCTCAACAGTTTTAAAGTTGCTGAAACATACATTGATGGTGTGTTGGTTGCGCAGAATGGCAGGTCACTGATTGTGCCTCCTGCTTCCGCGCAGGCATCAAGAGTTAATAACTTCGACTGCAGTCTCAAAGCTGCAGATGATTTTGTGATCGATGATACTGACGAGAACTATGAGCTTTATTCAAAAAATATCATTGAAGCGTTGGATGGTCAGCTGATCACCAATAGTATTCATGGAAACCTGTATCGCACAGAGGGAAAGATCGAAAGCAATACTGATGGAGATTTTCTCAAAATAGTTGTTGTGAACAGGTATCATGATGCACCTGTAGCAAAAGGTTTTATCCATAATATCGGATTAAAAAGAGGTGCGCTTGCTTCGTCTGTAGCTCATGACTCACATAATATAGTTGCCGTAGGGGTCGATGATGAATCTATAGCTACAGCTGTGAATCTTGTGATCAAAGCAGAAGGCGGCGTTAGTTGCGCAGATGGACTTAATCAAAAGGTGGTCGCACTTCCGGTTGCCGGCTTAATGACAGATGAAGATGGTTATAAAGTGGCGGATGATTATACTGCGATCGATAAAATGTCGAAGGAGCTTGGTTCCAGGCTCGGATCGCCTTTCATGACGCTTAGTTTTATGGCGCTGTTGGTGATCCCTTCCCTGAAACTCAGTGACAAAGGGCTTTTCGATGGGTCAGCTTTCAGATTAATTATTTAGCGGATTAGAGACTTGTAGCATCCGGTGAAATTTCCCGTAAAACGATGGTTCGCGGATTCACCGGAAAAAGTAAGGGTTTTACCGGTAAACTGCGGGTGATTGCCTAAAGAGCCTTTCAAGGGGTTAATTCAGCAGGTAGATTTGTTTAAAATTATTTTATGAGCAATTCTTATAGCGGCTTTAATTCAAACAGGAGACACAGAAGAAACAGGGGTGGTTTCATGTCGGGCAGGGCAAACAACCTGTTTGTTGGTGTTGTATTCCTTCTTATCGGTACTGTGCTCCTTCTCCGGGCAATGGGCGTAGTACTACCTGACTTTCTTTTCAGATGGGAAATGATCCTGATCCTGGTTGGTATCGGTATCGGTATTAAAAGCGGCTTCCGTGATCTTGGCTGGGTGGCAGTCACTGCAGTTGGCCTCTTTTTTCTTGCAGATGATTTCTTTCCTGATCTCAATACCCGTCGCTTTATATTTCCTGTTGCCATTCTTGGTGTTGGTGCATTTATCATATTGAAAAGATTATCGCCTTCAAACAATTATGATAAAATGCCTGAACCGGAGGATGAACCAACTGCAGGTCCCACAAGCAGCACTAATAAAAGCAACCAGACTACTCAGATCACACCAGTTTCAACAGGCAGCAGGACTTCAGATGGATTTCAAAGCGGGTTCAGAAGAATGGATGAAGAACCCTTTGTAAAAAGTACAACTGAATCGGCTGTACCTGCTTTAACCGAAACAAAAACCACTGACCCCGGATATTCGCAGGCAATGCTTCATCCCGAAGAAATTGATATAGCTGCAGTTTTTGGTGCGGTGAACAGAAAGGTCTTCAGTAAGAATTTTAAAGGTGGAGAAGCAGTTTGCGTTCTCGGTGGATCAGAGATCGATATGATGAATGCAGATATCACTGAGGGACCAATCGAACTCGAAATAGTATGTATACTCGGTGGAGCAACGCTGTTCATCCCGCCAAACTGGTATGTTAAAACAAACATGAGCTCAGTGTTTGGTGGTGTTGATGACAGGAGAAAAAACATCAACCCTGATCCGTCCAAAGTTATACTGATCAAAGGCGTCTGCATATTTGGCGGCATGGAGATCAAAACAAGATATTAATTCGGTCATCATTACTAAACCTCTTTTATGAATTGGTACCTAAGCAAACTTGTTTACCAGATTATCTGCGGAGATGGCAATCATACCCCACAGTTTGACGAGCAGTTGAGGCTGATCCAGGCAAGTGATGAATCAGTTGCCTTTGCGAAAGCAAGATCATTCGGATATCGCGAAGAAGAAGTTTTCCTGAATCAGAAACAGGCTTTGGTGAGATGGGAATTTATTAATGTTTCAGAGCTTTACAAGATCACAGCATTGATTGATGGTGCAGAATTACATTCGAAGATCCATGAACCTGAAAATGCTGATCTGTACATACTCACTGTACACAAAAAAGCAACTGATCTTCAGACCGGATCAACACATAAATATCTTCAACTTCTTTAATCAATTATCTTGTCCGGATCACTCTTAACCTCACCAAAAAATAAATGGGTCTTTGCGATCTGCTGGATTACCTGGAGCCTTGGTCACTTTGGCATACTTTACAATATCAACATGCCATGGAAAGATGCAATCATCGATTGTGTGATCCATAATCTTTTTCTTGCAGGCAGTTGCCTGCTGATCATCAACAATCTCAGGTATTATCGCCCCGGCAAAAACGCACCAGTCTTCCTTCTGGCACTTTGTGTTGCAGTAACGGGCCTCTGGTTATTGGTTGTAAATATTATTTTGAAATGGAGACTACCGCACCAGGCTGCATTCATTTCATTTTCATTACCGGTACGATTTAATATAGGTTTTCTGCTGACAGGATGCAGCGGACTGATTGCATTACTCTGGTATCATAATGAAGACCAGCAGGAAAGTCTCGCGATAAAATCAGAAACAGAGGCAATTGCAAAAGATGCAGAACTTTATTCGCTTCGTCAGCAGCTTCAGCCACATTTTCTTTTTAATAGTCTTAATTCGATCAGTGCGCTTGTCGGTTCAAATCCTGAGCTGTCAAGAAAAATGATCCACCAGCTTTCAGCATTTCT
>JBEVNF010000188.1:0-5657 GCA_040508255.1 Flavitalea sp. | reverse complement strand
CCAGGGTGAAGCAGGTGTGGTGGTACCTGACCAGGGTTATCTTTCTACTGCAAAAAAATACTGTGAAGCTGCCAATGTATTGTTTATAGCGGATGAAATTCAGACTGGCCTCGCAAGGACCGGCAAGATGCTTGCCTGTGATCATGAAAATGTTCATGCAGATATCCTGATCATCGGTAAGGCTTTAAGCGGTGGTACGCTACCTGTATCCGCGGTACTTGCAGACGATGAGATCATGCTTACCATCAAACCCGGTGAACATGGAAGTACTTATGGCGGAAACCCTCTTGCATGCAAAGTTGCCATTACTGCACTCCAGGTTCTGAAAGACGAAAAGATGGCTGAGAATGCTGAGCAGATGGGAAGGCTGCTGCGTGAAGAATTGGAGAATCTCCAATCTCCCTATATCAAATCGATCAGGGGTAAAGGATTGCTGAACGCGATCATCATAAAACATCCAAACCCTGAAGCATCGTGGGAACTTTGCCTGGAGATGATGAACAGAGGCTTACTGGCAAAGCCAACGCATGGTGATAAGATCAGGTTTGCACCTCCGCTCACCATCACTGCAGATCAGGTGAAGGAAGCCGTGAGAATAATCGATGAAAGTCTGAAAACACTGGCTGACTGATCAGTCCTCTTTTTCACGTTTTACTTTAGTATCGGGAATCACAGCCATTACCATCACAAGCACCGAAAATAACAGCATTATAAAAATGCCGGCGAGTTTTTGCGGACAAATGCCGTTGTAACAACCAGTGTAAAGAATATAAGACTTGATACCATAAGCAAGTATAAGTGCTGCAAAAAGAAAGTTCCAGCGTTTGGCCCATACTCTAGGGATGAGGAAGAATACAATTGCAAATACGCCCAGGAAAATAAACACCTTGCCAGGCTTTCCATACACTGAGTCCTCTGAGAAAAATCCGGTAAAGGATTTACCAAGATCCGGGTAGTAGGTCCACGGGAAAAAACAGGTTGCAATAAGGCCAAGGGTGACGAGTACACCGATCCACTGGGAATATTTCATGAGGCTGCAAATTTAGCGATTATTGGCAGAATCCGAAAGATGGTTCAATCAGAACAGACTCATCTGGCCATAAACAACCGGAGCTGAAACCGGTATCCTGGCGATCACTTCATCTTCCTTGTGCACTATTTCAAAAACGGGTGTTTCTGAGAAACGCGTGGCAATTACAACCTTGGTATTTCCTGCATGTTTTGTAAACAACTCTTCTACAAGCGTAGGGCAATTGTTTTCTTTTGATAAGTGTGCAAGTAGCAGGTGCGATAGGTATGGTGCCCTGTGTTGCAGGAAAAGATCCAGTGCCTGTGTATTGGAAAGGTGGCCATTGCCACTGGTGATACGGGTTTTAAGAAAGTATGGATATTTCCCGTTGCTAAGCATTACCTCATCATAATTCGATTCAAGGAACACTGCATGACATTTCGAAAAATGTGAAACGAGGTGATCACATACACGGCCGATATCTGTAAATACACCAATGTTGATCTTTCCGTCTGAGATCATAAAACTATGCGGATCGCAAGCATCATGAAATTTTGGAAACGCGTTGATCTGAAGTTCACCTACACTGATCACCTGGTAAGGTGCAAAATAATTGATCAGTGATGCATCAAACCGGATGCGTCCGTTACGCAGGGTTTGCTGCGTTATGTAAACCGGTAATCTGTATTTTTTAAGAAGCGTTGATAACCCGGAAATGTGATCAGAATGTTCATGTGATATAAAGATCGCCTTGACTTTTTCTA
The DNA here is from genome assembly GCA_040508255.1 of Flavitalea sp. Taxonomy (GTDB): domain Bacteria; phylum Bacteroidota; class Bacteroidia; order Chitinophagales; family Chitinophagaceae; genus DATHKG01. The sequence goes on along the minus strand of JBEVNF010000188.1, from coordinate 3,884 downwards.
TGGAAAGTCCGAGCCTGCTCATTCTCAATTCCACTTCCTTACACGAAAGCCCCACATCTACAAGTACGGCTTCATTGCTATTGCCAACATAATAACAATTGCCGTTACTGCCTGAATTAAGTGAAGTAATAAAGATCGACATCGGGCAAATTTAGTACTAAATACTTTAGTTTGAGATCCCCGGCAAAGTTAAGAATGGAGATACTGTTACCCCGATGCATTCATTAAAATTTGCATCTTATTACAAATCTGTGCAATAAACCCGCAACAATTTTCGTAAATTATTCGCCGAATCGCTTATAACCACGAAAAACCCGACATGAAAGAGCAGGCTAATCAGTACCAGCAGGCATTTCAATTGCTTATGCGCGCGCCAGTAGCAATTTGCCTGTTAAAGCTGCCCGAATTTACTATCGAACTTGCCAACGACCCCATGCTTCAACTCTGGGATCGCGATCGATCTTCCATTGGAAAAAAACTCACAGATGTATTTACGGAAGTCGCACAGCAGGGATTCCACAAAATGCTTGACTATGTTGTAACCACAGGTAAGGAGTTTCACGAGCATGAACGACCCGTTACCATTATACGAAATGGAAAAAGAGATTTGCTGTATGCGAACTTCGTTTTCAGACCTCACTATGATGAAGAGAATAAACTGACTGGGATATTGGCTGTAGCCAACGAAGTGACCGCCCAGGTTCTTGCGCGCAAAAAGATTGCACAGGCTGAAGAAACAACAAGACTCGCAGTCGATGCCGCCCATCTGGGCTCCTACGAGATCAATCTCGAAACCGGTGACGTAAACGCCTCTGCAAGATGTAACCAGATTTTTGGAATAAATAGTTCAGTCAACCGCGAAGACTATTTCAATGCATTGCATCCTGACGATATCGAAGCCAGAAATGAGGCTCATGATGTCGCGTTCGAAACCGGCGACCTCGAATACGAAGCGCGCGTTATCTGGCAGGATGGAACAATCCATTGGATCCGTGTCAGCGGCCGCATTTTATACGACATCCGACACAGTCCGATAAGGTTACTCGGAATTGTTCAGGATATCACTGAACAGAAAACACATTCGTTGGAACAAACCGATAAAATTTCAGCGCGGACAAAGGAACTTGAACTTGCAAACGCACAATTGGCACGTTCCAATGCCGAACTAGAACAGTTTGCTTATGTAACCAGCCATGACCTGCAGGAACCTTTGCGAAAAATACAGATGTTCAGCAGCATCCTCATCGGCAAATCCAAATCAAACGAAGGAGCACTTGAATACACAAGAAAGATCTCTGATTCAGCAAAACGAATGACATCGCTGATTACCGATCTGCTTGATTACTCAAGGCTATCCCAGCATGATCCAGCTTTTTCAAAAATCGATCTGAATAAAACGATCCGCAATATCAGCCTTGATTTTGAACTGCTGATCGAGCAAAAGAAAGGAGCGATCAACTGCGGAACACTTGCTGTTGTTCCCGGGATACCGGCACAGATCAATCAATTGTTTTATAACCTGATCGGTAACGCGTTGAAATTTGCCGAACCAGGACGCCCCCCGGTTATCAATATTACCGGTGGCCTGTTAACAACTTCAAAACGCGCGCAGCACCCTGAACTGGATCAATCAAAGGATTATTTTGAGGTCAATGTTTCTGACAATGGGATCGGGTTTGAACAACAATATGCTGAAAGAATTTTTGTTGTATTCCAGAGGCTGAATGTATCCCCGGATTATAGCGGTCATGGAATCGGGCTGGCTATCTGCAGCAAGATCATTGCAAACCATAACGGTGTTATCTATGCGAAATCTTCCCCGGGTGAGGGTGCTGTTTTTACCGTAATATTGCCACTGGTCAGTTAAAGACCGGCACTTATGGCATTTGATCAAAGGATTAAAGCGATCACCGGCGGATCCATCGGTAACCTTGTTGAATGGTACGACTGGTATGCCTATTCTGCATTCTCCCTTTATTTTGCAGGTGCGTTTTTTCCGGATACGGATCCCACGGCTCAACTTATTAATACCGCCGGAATTTTTGCTGTTGGGTTTATTATGCGACCTGTTGGAGGCTACCTATTCGGCAAACTTGCCGACACAAAAGGCCGCAAAAAGGCAATGACTTTATCTGTATTGTTAATGTCATTTGGTTCACTCTTGATTGCTTTAACACCAGGATATAAAAGCATTGGAATCTTTGCTCCCCTACTGTTACTGATCGCGCGTCTTTTGCAGGGACTTAGTGTTGGGGGCGAATATGGAACCTCCGCAACTTATCTCAGTGAAGTGGCGCTAGCTTCGAAAAGAGGTTTCTATTCTAGTTTTCAGTATGTGACGCTGATTGGCGGGCAATTGCTTGCTGTTGGTTTACAACTTCTTTTACAAAGGATTTTTTTAACGAATGAACAGTTGCATGACTGGGGTTGGCGAATTCCTTTTTTCATTGGTGCATTGCTTTCGCTGATCGCACTTTATCTCCGCCAGCATCTTCATGAAACGCCTGCGTTTGCAGCACGTGAGAAATCTACAGTTTCGGTTAGTCCTATCCGTGAGTTACTAAAACACCCACGGGCAATAATGACGGTGGTTGGTTTAACACTTGGAGGTACTGTTGCTTTTTATACTTATTCTACATACATGCAGAAATATCTTGTCAACACAAGTGGTATGACGAAGGATCAGAGCACACTGCTGACTTTCTGCACTTTGTTTTTGTTTGCTCTGTTGCAACCGGCATTTGGTTCATTGAGCGACCGGATCGGAAGACGACCTCTGTTGATTGCGTTTGGAGTTCTCGGAACCTTATTTACCGTTCCAATTTTTAACGCCCTGCAACCACCATTAAATTTCAGCTCGGCATTTTTGTTATTGATGGGTGCGCTGATCATCGTGAGCGGATACACATCTATCAATGCGGTAGTAAAAGCAGAGCTGTTTCCGGTTGAAGTACGGGCGCTCGGTGTAGGCCTACCCTACTCGCTCACGGTAGCGATCTTCGGCGGTACAGCTGAATACATTGCCTTATGGTTAAAACAGGCGGGACATGAAAACTGGTATTACTATTATGTTGCCGGATGCGTGTTGATCTCATTGCTTGTTTACCTGCGTATGCCCGATACAAAACGGACGTCCCTGATAAAAGATTAACTCATCAAACGTCCGAGCTGTCGTTTAGCAGCTTCAAGTCTGCGAACCTGTTTTTTGAGAAGATCGCGCATGTATTGAGGAATATAAACCGAGTCCATTGCAGTTGAATAAGCTTCACGGATCTTTTCTTCCTGCAGATCACATTGAATGAGGATGGTAGAATCTTCCGGAATCTGTTCTTTTGAAGCTCGGGTTGAAGGAAGTTCATTGGTTGGCGTTTCCGCTTCAATATTACCTTCGATGGTTTGTATCTCGATGCTTAGCCAGATATTATTCTGGTAACTCTCACCGGAAATCAAAGCAAAAAATTCACGGAATTCGGGATTCAGGGCATTACCAAAATCGAGGAAATGCTTGTAAAACTTGATGCGCTCGTTGTTTATTCTGATAAGCCCGTTTAAGATCTCTACAGCATCCCTTGTGCGTGGATTCAGCATGTAAGAAAATTTATTCTCAGTTGGCAGATGGTATCTTATATCTCGTTTGAAGGTATGAAAAACCATGCAAAAGAATTTCTTTTTCTGTGCAGCCAATGTTTTAAACCAGTACTTAACTATTGCGCTTTCGTATTTTTACCAACCGGGGCAAGGAAATAAATCTGATCGTCATATGCCCTTACATTTAGTACGGCCTCCCCATCCACGTTGTAAAGCTGATCATCGAGGTGATACAGATGGCTCTCAGAACTCACACTGATCTCATTTCCATGAACAGTTGTGAACCTGATATGTTT
>JBEVNF010000142.1:0-4346 GCA_040508255.1 Flavitalea sp. | reverse complement strand
AATATGTAAAAGAGGTTTTTAAACCGGGGTTTACAACTAAAAAACGAGGCTGGGGTCTGGGATTAAGCCTGTCAAAAAGAATTATCGAGCAATATCATAAGGGGCAGTTGTTTGTGAAGAACTCTGAACAGGGAAAGGGGACGACGTTCAGGATTGTGTTGGGGAAGTAGTATTGCAAACATTAAACTTTCTTTCTTTCTTATCAATACCTTTGAAAACCACCTGCACCCTGATCCATCATGGGGAAAAATCTGCGAGATCTCTGAACAGTTAATTAAATAGTATTTCACTGTGCAATTTCATTAAACTTGCATCATATCTGCAATTATGAAATTCGCACAGTCATTACCGGTAGCACTTCTGTTTTGTTTTAGCTCAAATGCGCAATCCCCGCAGGAAATCCTGGCGAAAACAGCCGCAAAAATATCCAAACTTAGTTCAGCCGAATACACCCGGATCTCCAGGTACACAAACCCACTAAGCAACACTGATACAGGTTACACAAGATCGTCAAATGCCATGTTGTTGACGGATGGCAAGGTGAACAGTTCGTTTGAAAAGACAGATCAAAACAACGGGGAGTCGGTTTATGGCTCAACCTTTTGCGAGAAAACAGTTTTCGATATTGATTTTCTCGACAGCACTTTCACTTCTGAAAAACAAATCAGCAATTCTACTCCGCTGACCGGCCTGGCCAAATCAATCACCACAAATTATCTGCTGAGGCCGGAAAGACTTCATCGTCTGAATGATAGCATCATTAATAAATATGATTGCTTCCAGGTCCTCGTAAAGAGCTATGATACTATCAACAACGGCAAACATTATTATACCTGGCAACGACTATGGATCAGCAAAAAACTCATGCTGCCTGTTTACACAAGGCTCGATATTGCAGGACCAATGGGAAAAGAAGGTTATGCGGTGGGCATCGTAAATTTCTTTACTGAAGAATGGTTTGAAGATTACAAACTCGACCGAAAGATCAGCCCGAAAACATTTGCCTTCGACTCTTCACGATTTACAGCACCAAACAAAACGATGCTTGTCAAAGGGGATCAGTTACCATCTTTCAACATCTCAATGCAGGATGGGCAGCCGGTCGACACAGCACAATTCAGAAATAAGATCATACTTGTGGAGTTTGGGAGTACATCCTGTGTTGCGAATGCGCTTGTGAATCCGCTGATGAACAGAATGATCGGTTCATACGACCCGCAAACGATCGCAATCTTTGGTGTATTCGCCAGTGAGTCGGCAAAACGAGTAACCGGTTATATTAAAAGCCAGGCTTTGAAATTCCCGGTTTACCTGGCACCAAATGATATCAAAAGAACCTTTAAGACGATGGGAACACCGAATTTCTACCTGGCTGATAAAACGGGAAAAATCGTGGGTGTTTATCGGGGTTATTATGACAGCCTCGAAGAAGATCTTAAAATTGGTATAGAGTCGATCCGCTGACAGATCCGTCAGGATGGCTACAACAAATACCAACCCGGTTATTTTCAGTGAACTTACGATCGCGAATTTTGCATTACAAAATCAGTTGTTATGCAAAATATTAAGGGTAAGGTCGTGGTCATCACAGGCGCCAGTGCCGGGATAGGTAAAGCGATAGCAGTTAAATTGGCTGAATCAGGAGCGAAAGTTGTTCTGGGGGCAAGAAGCTCCGAACGATTACTGGAAGTTTGTGAGCTTATTAATTCTAACGGCGGACAAGCAGTATCAATTATTACAGATGTCAGAAAGAAAGACGATCTGGAAAGCCTTGTCAGCCTCGCTGTTGAACAATTTGGCCATGTTGACGTTATGATCAACAATGCCGGGATCGCCCGTCTTAGCAGGATTGATCAACTTGATACAGAAGGCTGGGACGAAATGATCGATATTAATATCAAAGGTGTTCTTTATGGTATGGCGGCTGTTATCCCCATATTTAAGAATCAACAATCAGGTCATATCATCAACATCATTTCAACTTCGGGATTGAAGATGGTGCCAACACAGGGAGTGTATGCAGGAACAAAAAACGCAGTTCGCGCAATCGCGGAAACATTCCGGCAGGAATCTGATGGAAGTATAAGGATCACCGGAATATCACCAGGTTATATAAATACAGAATTCGCTGTCAAGGCTGTTGACACAGACGAGATGAAAAATGCTGCTGCAAAAACTGTCGCTCAAATAGCGATAAGCCCTGAAGCTATTGCGGATGCAGTAATCTATGCTATCAGTCAACCCGCCGATGTTGAAGTTGGCGATATCGTTATCCGTCCATCCAGACAGAACTAAATGAAATTATAATCAGGCATGAAGCAAAAATCAACCATTCATCACTTTCGGAGTATAGCAGAGCTGTTGAGAGCACTGCATCTGCCTCCTTCGCTTCATCCACTGATAGCGTTGGTAGATTATAACAACGTATCGACTGAGCAATTGCCAACCGGCCAGAAGATCACCCTGGATTTTTACAAGGTGTCTTTCAAGCCCCGCTTTAGCGGTCGGTCGGGATATGGACAGGGGCACTATGATTTTGCTGAAGGCGGACTTGCATTTCTCAAACCGGGTCAGATCGTGTTCTCACCCGAGGATCCTGACAGCTATGAGGGTTTCGCTTTATACTTTCATCCTGATTTTATAAGGAATTATGCGTTGGGCAACCTGATCAGCAAATATGGATTCTTTTCCTATGATGTATCCGAAGCATTGCATCTATCTGCCAAAGAAAAGAAAGTGATCATCCATCTGTTCAATCTGATTGGCGAAGAATTAGATAATAACATCGATGGCTTTAGCCAGGATGTATTGATATCTCATCTTGAATTATTACTTAATTACAGCAATCGTTTTTATAGCAGGCAATTCATCACAAGGAAAGCGGTGAACAATGATATAGTAACTACTCTCGATAAAATTCTCGATCAATACTTTGAAGATGCAGATGCTTTGAAAAATGGTCTGCCTTCAGTAAAATATATCAGTGAGCAATTAAACATATCGCAGCGTTACCTGAGTGATTTGTTACGGACAGTTACAGGATTGAATACGCAGCAATACTTGCAAAATATAATACTCGAAAAAGCGAAAGGAAAATTATCTGCCACAAATTTATCAGTGAGTGAAATTGCTTACTCTCTGGGATTTGAACATCCCCAATCTTTCAGCAAATTTTTTAAATCAAAAACTGAACTTTCTCCGTTGGATTTCCGGCATTCTTTCAATTGAGGAGGGTAAAAAAGTTATAAAAGCAAAAAACCCGCTTTTAGCGGGTTTTCTACTTAAAAATGTGTGCGGAAGAGGAGATTCGAACTCCCACGCCAGTTACGGCGCTACCACCTCAAAGTAGTGCGTCTACCAATTTCGCCACCTCCGCAGCCTGAAATTTGAAGTGGCTGCAAAAGTAATAGAAAATGGTTTACCTGTAAAATGATGTGCAATGTTTTTTTGGAAATTTTAGCCACTAAAGCACAAAAAGCCGCTCAAACTATGAAACCACCCAGGCGAGCACCACGTCGCCAAAGATCTTCGCCATTACCGTCAGTTCCACAACCTTATCCTTTGAAAATGTAAACGGCAATTCAATCCATTCATCAGCGTGAAATATAATGTTGCCCCGCAGCTGCATATGTTCCCTGAAATCAATTTTGCCCAGACCATACCATTTGAATACAGCTTCCTTAGCGCTCCATAGTACCGTTGTCAGTTCAAGATGCAACTTATCCATCCCCTCCCACTCTGCCAGGAAATGACGCTCATTCTCATTCACAAACTTATGCATGATATTGTACATGCGCGTAGAAACCACTTCGATATCGATACCCACCCGCTGCGTACTGCTAACTATAACACCAGCATAAGATCCACAATGTGATATGGAAAAATGATATTTATCATCAGCGAGATAAGGCTTGCGTGTATCAGCCACGAGAATCTGCCGCAATGGGAAATCGGGCACCATATAGGGCAACAGAAATCTGCCGGCAAGATGCTGGAGGCGTTTGGCGGGATGCGATACATCTCGTTTTACGGGCACGGTTTCCAGGAAAAATTCTTCAGAGTCCTCTATCGTCCAGATTCCAAGCTTTGTGTCCGGATTAACACTATGTTGATAAAATAATCCCATTTTAAAATTCTAAACCGCATCTTGCAGAAAATCAAATTTACGCACCATCACCAACTTTTAAGGCAATGATTTTAAGTGATTCAAGAATACTTGAGGAGATTGAAAAAGGCACCATTAAGATCAGTCCATACGATCGTAACTGCCTGGGTAGTAACTCCTATGATATTCACCTCGGTAAATGGCTGGCGAAATATGATGATGAGGTACTAGATGCAAAAAA
>JBEVNF010000079.1:0-5672 GCA_040508255.1 Flavitalea sp. | reverse complement strand
TAAGACGACTTGAGTACTTAGCAGGTAATTTGTGTATCCGGTAATAATTTGATGGTATCTGACAAAAAGTTTGTTCCCTATTCGATGGTTTGACGTTCCCTTAATTTATCAGTTATTGCTATAAGAGTGATCGCCCCTATGATTCCGGTGATAACCGCAGCTACAAATGCACTTTTCATGTCAATAGATTAAGTCTGCTACCTGCAGATGATAACCAGGTAAAAACAATGTGCCAGTATACCTATTTACCACGAGATCGATGCTTGCCCCAATTGTCGAAAGTTAATTTGCAGTTGTTGAATCAAGAGGGATAGCTAAGGCAATCTTTGATTCCCTGGCAGCAAGATTGAACTTCTCCATTGCTATGTTTACACTATCACTCAGCAGACCATACCTGTTTTTTATTTCGAGGATCAAAGGTGCGGCCCGCCATTTTGCAGCATTGTCAAGCTGGTCAAAAATATCCTGCAATCCATCGTCTATACGTTGCTGATAGGTTACAAATTTCAGGATATCATTATTTGTGGTGGAGATTTTTCTGAAGTCAAGGCTAACTACCGGTTCTGCATCAATAAGATCCTGCACCTGGTTAACCTTGATCGTTGGGTCCATTGAGATATTCGCCATAAGATCCACCGCGAGTTCAGTTATCTGCTGATACCGGTATTCAAGAGTATCATATGCATGAACCACAGGCTCTACAGCAATATCACCTTCGTCGTCTGAATTACATCCGAGAATAAAGATGATTGAAACTACCAAAACAGGAAAACTGTAAAACTTCATGCTGACTATTGAACCTTCGTAATTGAATAAAGATCACTTATTTTTTTTACTTTTAAACCCATGAAAAGACTTATAATAACTATCACATTCCTTGCCAGTGTGATTGCAGCAGATGCGCAGCAAAAAGATAAAGGAAAGAAAGCAGGTAATCCTGTGTTCCCGGGCTGGTATGCAGATCCTGAAGGTATCGTGTTCGATAAAACAGTCTGGATTTACCCAACCTATTCAGCGAAATATGAAGAGCAGACTTATTTTGATGCCTTTTCGTCAAAGGACCTGGTGAACTGGACAAAGCATCCAAAGGTGCTTGACACCATAAACGTGAAGTGGGCGAAAAAAGCGGTCTGGGCGCCTTCAATTATTAAAAAGGATAACAAATACTATCTCTTCTTTGGTGCAAATGATATTCAGAGCGACAATGAATATGGCGGCATCGGTGTTGCGGTTGCTGACAAACCGGAGGGTCCATTCAAAGATCTTCTTGGAAAACCACTCATTGACAAATTTCATAATGGTGCTCAACCGATAGACCAGTTTGTATTTCGTGACAAAGATGGTAAACATTACCTGATCTACGGTGGCTGGAGACATTGCAACATTGCGCAATTGAAAGATGATTTCACCGGCTTTGTTCCGTTTGAAGATGGCACTATCTTCCGCGAAGTGACTCCTGAGAAATATGTTGAAGGACCCTTTATGTTTATCAGGAAAGGCAAGTATTATTTCATGTGGTCAGAAGGTGGATGGACAGGTCCGGATTACAGTGTTGCATATGCAGTGGCAGACTCACCACTCGGGCCTTTTAAAAGAGTAGGAACAATCCTGAAGCAAAACCCTGACATTGCAAACGGCGCAGGTCACCATTCTGTGATTGGTAATGCAGACAAAGATGAATGGTATATCGTTTACCATCGTCGTCCCAACAATGCCAACGGCCGTCGCGACAGCCGCGAAACTTGTATAGATAAAATGTACTTTGATGAGAATGGTCTTATCAAACCAATCGTGATTACCACAGAAGGTGTCGAAAAAACCAGCTTTAAGTAATAAGTATATCTACCTACAAAAAAACGGTAGATCAACGCGTAAGCAGCATACAAAACCGGGCTAATATTGTCTCGGTTTTTCATAGGATATTGGATTTAAACCGGGGTTGGATTTCTATCCGACCCCTCTTTTTTTTACCCTCTCTGAGGAGGAAGACGTCCCGACTGATGGTGGGACGGAAATAGAAGCAGCGTTCCCGATTTTCAAGCTATCCCACCAAAATACACCCCGTTACCCTAACCTTCTGCTATTCATCCCGGCGACCCATCACATCGCATCCTTCCTTTGGCATACTTTTTAACACTTTATTCTAAGCCGATTGTTTACCTATTTCGTCTTACATGCATCTAACAGGAAGATCAAATACATATTTTATGGCAGATCAATCTACACAACAGGAAGTTTTACTATTGACAGGAACCAGCTTTTCGGCGAGACAAGGCATTGATAATGAGCCCCGCGTGCACGAAGCCAAACCTGATGAACAAACAACTCTTGAGCAGGCCTGCTGGAATGGCCAGTTGCCAACCATGCTCCCGGAAATCTGTGGACCGGAGATCATGGAAGGCCCCGTTTATATCTGGAAGATCCGGGAAGGTTCCACATTTCTTGAGGTGGAACTTGGGGATAGTCAGAAGGAAATTGACGCATACTATTCACTCGATCCTTATGCCTATTCGCTCAGCAGAAATTACAACTAGTTCATAATGGAAAAAGCCGGGTGGTTTACAAACACCCGGCTTTTTCTTATAATGCATTCTTCAACTTAAAAGCCCAGGCCCATTGGGATGGATTTGCATCCGGTGTAACAGAAGGAGGGGTTATTGTTAATTTCCCACCCGAATAGCTAAAGTTCACTTTCCCTTTATAACCCAACAATTCTACCGCCACAGGCTTTTTGACACCATCTATCACTATTTGCCTGCTGTTCCAGTCCGTTAGCATCGCGTAAAGATCACTACCCTTCTTCGAGAAGAACAGCGTGGTCTCCTTTTTCACAGCCGGTGCCTTATCCCATGCACGCGTGTTATAAATAGCATCGCCATTTACTTTCAACCAGCTACCAATATCTTTCAGTCTTTGTTGCATGATCACAGGAATACGACCATCAGCAGTTGGCCCGATATTCAGCAGCAGATTTCCGCCGCGTGCAACTTTGTCGATCAGGATCTGAATTACTTCTTTTGATGAAGAATAGTCTTCAAGATTTTCGTTCCTGTTATAGCCAAATGATCCGCCGATGCCACGACACTCTTCCCATGGATGCGCTATCAGTTTACCGGATGCGTCATCATTATGTACAAGATCATATTCTGTTGTATAAAATGAACCATGTTTACTTCTTGTTTCCTTACCCCAGCGATCATTAACAACAACATCATTTTTAACCGGGCTTTCATTATATAACCAGCTAAGGAAACTTGTACTTTTCCAGACCTCACTCGGATGATCCCACTCGCCATCGGTCCATACCAGGTCAGGATTATAACGGGTAACAAGATCTTTCATCTGTGGTATCATATGTTCATCAACATAACGATTTACATCTGTCTTATACAAGGGGTTGAACCATTCATAAAGCGAATAATAAAATCCCATTCTCAAACCCTTACCCTTAACCGCTTTGATCAGATCACCTGCAAGATCACGATGCGGACCAACATCCATTGCATTCCAGTTCCATGAATGCTGGCTTGGCCACATTGCAAATCCTTCGTGGTGTTTTGACGTAAGCACCACATACTTAGCGCCCGATTCTTTCAGCAATTCCGCCCATTGATCAGGACTGAACAATTCAGCTTTGAAATCTTTTACAAAATCATTATACTTAAAATCTTTACCATAAGTATCTGTATGATATTTCATGAACAGCTTTCCAACTTCATCTTTATCATGCATTCGCCAGCCGTACCATTCTGCATATTTCGAGTAGGTTGGAATCTTAGGTCCCGTTGGTGCCCATGATGGAACTGAATACAAGCCCCAGTGTATAAAGATGCCGAATTTTGAATCTTCAAACCATGTTGGAATCGGGCGGCTATCGATTGACTCCCAGTTGGCTTCGTATTTTTTTTGTGCATTGAGATCAGATGTAACCATCAATTGGACTGAAACAATTAGCGGGATAATGAACCTGCTGAAGATCGGATGGAAATGTTTTTGCATGATGTGAAGGTTGCTTCGTTTTGAGTAGAGCATATGGCGCAATTATGAAAGACTGAAACTAACGAATAATTAAACGCAAAAAACTCCCCTTGTAAACAAGGGGAGTCCGCATAATAGTCAATAAACATATTCAACAAACAATCTGAACCGGATCTTAAGCAGCGATAAAACCCTTTACAAGATTTGTAACCTGTTCTTTAGTGAGTGGTTCATCGAACGATTCAGTGGCATTTTCAAAACTGATCTTTTTGCCGTTGATATTGATAATCTCAATACCAGCCTGCATTGTCAGTTCTTCGCCATTGTAATTTGCCTGAACCAATGATTCCAGGCCCACCGGATTTTTCCCGGTGATCCATGGCTTGATCGCAGCGAAATTCGCATTCTGACGCATTTGCCTGATATGTGAAGCATGTCTTGCTTCCACAGAATGTATATTCAACGCAGCGGTAAGAACGGCTCCGGTTCCTTTCAGATTTCCCGCCTGACCTTTGTAAGCACGCACACCTGTGTCTTCGAGCGTTTGTGCAACAGACAGGAACAGACGATAATTCCAGGTTGCATCCTTGAACGGACCGTTACCACTTCCGCCGCCACCGGAAAGATCAAAATTTGGTTTTGCTATAGGTGTGCCGCCGGCGCCACTGATAGCCGCCTTTAGAAAATCAACGTGTTGTTTTTCATGCAGACCGATCGTTGTAATAGCATTCCTGGACGCTGCACTTGGAAACATACCTGGATTTTTGAGTGCCGCTTCATAAAACCCGGCTTCAAGGTATTCAAGCAACAGCGCAAAATTCAAAACATCAAGTACGCCTGCAGGTGGAGCCTGGCCATATGATTTGTTCAACAAGCTTCCAAAAGCAATTGGCACTGCCGCTGCCGCGAGTTTGGTTCCAAAGCCTGCAAAATTTTTAAACAGTTTTCTCCTGGTATCAAGACGCTCATGAATTTCCGGATCAACCGTTTCAATATGATTAAGAATATTTTCAAGATTCATAAACTTAGGTTTTGAGTTAAGATGGAAGATTTGATGCTGTGATCTTGTTCTTGATATATTTGCCTGCTATCGCAAGTACATCTGCTGGTTTGCGGCTTGTATCAAGACCGTTGTTGTCAACAACCGTTGAATCTGCAAACGAACCGTAACTGATCAGATCGCGGATGTAAGCTGCATGTCTGGCTTCCACCGAAACAATCTTACCGGCAATCAACAGATAACCTGTGTCGGAGATCAGGCTTCCTGCGCCATTGTAGGCGGACACTCCAAGGTCTTCAAAGGCTTTTGCCGTACCAAGAACACTTGCCCTGCTTGAAAAATCAACACTGCTGAAATCAAATGAAAGTTCTTTGATAGCATCCTTACCAAGTGCTTTTTTAAAGAACTCCCTGTGCGCGATCTCATGCTGACGGATATCAGTCAGCATCATTTTTTCTGAATCCTTGATACCACTGTAAGCCTTATCAATCACCCTGATGTAAAAGGCTGCTTCGAGCTGTTCCAGCGCATAGGCATAGTTCAGGATGCCGGTGTCGCCGCTACCGAGGTTGACGCTGCCGTCGCTGTCGTCATCGCGCTTGCAGCTTGCAGCGCCGCCAAGCAGCAGCCCCGCTCCGGCGATAGCGCCGGAATAACCGAGAAAACGACGCCGGGAAACGCCCGTTGCCGCTCC
>JBEVNF010000064.1:0-6625 GCA_040508255.1 Flavitalea sp. | reverse complement strand
CAAATCTATTGAACTAAGCAAAGACAACAATAGCCGTGAGATGAACACCTATAACAAAGGTGTGGTTTACACAAAGCAAAAGAAGCTTAACGAAAGCATAACCGAATATAAAAACGCGCTGAAAATAGATCCCAATGATGCAGAGGCGCGTCATAATCTTCAGAAAGCCCTGTTTGAGTTGCGGAAGCAAAATCAGCCAAACGAAAAGCAGGATCAGCAGAAAAAACAACAACAACAGCAGCAACAGCAAAAGGATCAGCAGAAGAACCAGCAGCAACAAAAGCAGCAAAGTAATTTCAACCGGAAACAGGTTGAGCAGCTGATGAAGGCCCTCCGCCAGAAAGAGCAGGATATTCAGCAAAAGATGCAACAAAGCCGCTCGCGTGGAACATCCCAGCCCGACAAAGACTGGTAAATCTGCCGGTCGTTGTTTAACTTTGCCTGCCCCGTCGCCCCTGAAAGCGACGGAAATTCAAAAGGATAATTTATGCGCCTTAAAACCCGTGAAGTAAAGATTGGTGACCTGTTGCTTGGTAATTTCCATCCCATTCGTGTACAGACGATGACCACCACCGATACCATGGCAACATCTGCTACGGTTGAACAAACCATAAGATGTATCGAAGCCGGATCTGAAATGGTTCGTATTACTGCCCCCAGCAAAAAAGAAGCTGAAAATCTGCTCAATATAAAAAATGAATTACGTAATCGCGGTTATACAACACCGTTGATCGCTGATATCCATTTTACACCCAATGCTGCTGAAATCGCCGCAAGACTCATAGAGAAGGTTCGTGTTAATCCGGGCAACTATGTTGATAAGAAGAAGTTTGAATTCATTGAATACACAGATAAAGAATATAGCGAAGAGATAGATCGTATACGCGAACGCTTCACACCACTGGTAAAGATTTGTAAAGAACATGGTACCGCGATGCGTATCGGCACAAACCATGGATCACTGAGCGACCGTATCATGAGTCGTTATGGTGATACACCGATGGGGATGGTAGAGAGTGCTATGGAGTTTCTCAGGATCGCAAGAGCTGAAGGCTATCATAACATCGTGCTGAGTATGAAGAGCAGCAATCCGCAGGTGATGGTGCAGGCTTATCGTTTGCTTGTTCGCCAGATGCAGGCTGAATTCAATGAATGTTATCCATTACATCTTGGTGTAACAGAAGCAGGTGATGGTGAAGATGGACGGATCAAATCCGCGATCGGTATCGGTACATTACTTGAAGAAGGCATCGGTGATACCATCCGTGTTTCTCTTACCGAGGATCCGGAGTTCGAAATACCTGTTTGTATCAACATCGTTAAACGTTATGAGCAGGAAGATGGTGAACCGGATGTGCGTACACTTAACAGTGTAGCAGCTGAAATCCCGGCGACTGAAAAACTTCCTTACGATCCGTTCAATTATGTTCGTCGTAAAACCTTTGAAATACAGAACATCGGTGGCAGCCAGGTGCCGGTGGTTGTTGCAGATCTCAGCAAACTTGAAAAGATCACTCCATCAGATCTTCAGAATATTGGTTACAGATATGATGAGCAGACAGACAAATGGCATATCTCGGATGCGGCTGCTGATTATATGTATACGGGTAAAGCGGAACTTGACTTTGCATTACCGGGAACATTGAAAGTGATCACGCTTCCAAATCATTGGGCAGCTGCAGCGGATAAATCAAAATACTTCCCGATCTACGCGGGTAGTGGGTTTGCAGCCGCTGAAGCAAAAAGCGATAAGCTCAACTTCGTAATGATCGATTGTTACAATAACAACAATCCTGAGCAGGATTATGAATGGCTCGAAAAAGTAGCAAATGATCCAACGGTTGTGATCTGCCTGGGCAGTAAGAATCGCGAAGCACTCGCTGCAATCAGGAGAATGTTTGTGGAGTTGATGAACCGGAAGATCAATAACCCGGTTGTGATCATGATCGATAGTTTCTGGCAGACAATAGCAGAGCATCTTGTGCATTTTTCAACCGAAGCCGGAGCGCTGTTTCTTGATGGCTTTGGTGATGGCATCTGCCTTGGTATGACTGCTGAAAGTTATAACAACGATGCTTTGAGAAAAACACTGTTCAAAGATGAAGGCAGGATTTATCGTCCTAACCAAACCATTGAACAATTTCTGAACAACACAGCCTTCTCCATTCTACAGGCAACAAGAACAAGAATCTCAAGAACTGAATATATTTCCTGCCCTTCATGTGGCAGAACTTTATTTGATCTGCAGGAAACAACAGCTAAGATCCGTGCGGTGACCAATCACCTCAAGGGCCTGAAGATCGCAGTAATGGGCTGTATCGTAAACGGTCCCGGCGAGATGGCGGATGCTGATTTTGGTTATGTTGGAAGCGGTCCCGGCAAGATCACCTTATATAAGGGAAAAGAAGTTGTAAAGCGTTCTGTAAATAGTGATATTGCAGTAGAAGAACTTATAAATCTTCTGAAAGAAAATGGCGCCTGGCTGGAACCGGCCCAGGAATTGCGCTGATAAAGCTTTCCAATCTCAAATACAATCTTCATGAACCGTATCGATCGTTTGCATGCAATTCTCACGCATCTTCAGTCAAAGAAGAAGGTGACGGCGCAGGATATTGCCGACCGGTTCAATATAAGTCTCCGCACCGTTTACCGCGATGTGAAAGCGCTCGAAGAATCCGGCGTTCCCGTAATTGGCGAAGCTGGTATCGGTTATTCAGTAATGGAAGGTTATCGTTTGCCTCCCGTTATGTTTACCCGCGAAGAAGCAAGCGCATTGATCATGGGTTCAAAGCTCGCTGAACGATATACTGATGCATCCGTGCGAAAGCAATATGAAAGTGCGATGTTCAAGATCAAGGCGGTGCTGCGCGGTTCTGACAAGGAGTTTGTAGAAAATCTCACATCACATATCCAGGTAAATGAACGCACTTTGCCATTGGGCGAAGAATTTGGTCAGCAATACCTTTCCGAGATCCAGCATGCAATCGTAAACAAACGGTGCCTGAGGATCATCTATAATTCAACATACAAAGAAGAACGCACCACGAGGATCACCGAGCCGATTGGTCTGTACTATTACAGCCATTACTGGCACCTGATCGCCTGGTGTTCACTCCGAAAAGATTATCGTGATTTCAGGGTAGATAAGATCTCAAACCTCACTGTAACTGAAGATTGTTTTGACGGGGGGTCGCATCCCTCTCTCAAAGAATATATAGATGAGATGAAGAACCGCGCTGAAATGAAAGAAGCTGTTGTGTTGTTTGATAAAGAGGTCGCAAAACATATAAGCACGTACAAATATTATTTTGGCTATGTTTCTGAAGAGGATCTTGGCGGACAGGTGAAAATGAAATTTCTTACTGCTAATTTATCCGGCTTTGGACGATGGCTTATATCATACACCAATGCGGTTACCGTAGTCTCTCCTGAATCCCTGCACGAAAAAATGATCCGTTTTACGGAACAATTGAGAGATCATTATAGTGATGAGCCAATCCTCCTGACATAGGGCTGTCACAACCCGGGTGTTTCTTTACAAAAAACAACTACTATGCAAATCAAGACTCACCCGGCAATGAATGTGCTTTATTCGACTTTTCAAACCAGTCTCGCAACATTACACGACAAGGTTGGCACAATTGCCAGGGATCTTCACGAAGAAGCTGCCAGGCAACATCTGCTTGTAACAGGACCTGTTTATTGGTTCTACTATGGAGCTGATGGAAAACCGGACACAATTTTTACGTTGGAAATTGCAGTGCCGATTTCTGGTGAACCGGTTACCAACGAACGATTTCTATTCAACAGACTTGAAGCATTCAAATGTATCGTGGAAACTCATTACGGCGCCTGGTCGGAGTTAGGTAACACTTATGGTATACTTATGCAAAAAGTAGCAACGGATCAGTTGAAGTTGAACGGGGTTTGCCGGGAAATGTATGTCAATATCGATTTCACGCGCGATGAATGCAATATTACCGAGGTTCAGGTGGGTATCGTTTGATTGCTTATCTAATGGTGAACACTTATTTTCCGTAGTTCTACCTATAAACCGAAATCTGCTGTCGCATAATTTTAGGGTCTCACTTTCTAAACCTCTAAAATTAAGCTGTCATGTCACAACCCCTGGCGCTCACTCAAATGGGCCACTTTATCGATTATGCCGAAGCCCGGCGACTCGTCGAAAATTATGAATTGAAAAAACATGAGTTAATCAACCCATCTTTGCTGCGAGAACAAAAAGAATATGGTATTTTACCGGACTGTGAGGCTTTTAATGCTGACGGTATAAAAGCTATTCTTGAGCAAAAGGATTGCGTTGGTATCAGAATTCATTATGGCCTGAAAGACGAAGACGAAAAAGGTAACAAGGTTCCGCTTATAGTTGCAGTGCTTGTAGGCGTTGGACCTGACGGAAAGGATATGTGGGGTCAGATGGAAAGTACCCCGAAGGTTAGCGCAAGAAGCTACCCGTTAGCAGCACCAGATCCTGGTGGTGTGATCCTGGAAGACAGCCAACGCTCTCCGCCCTTCCCTAAGCCGTAATCGCAATTACAAACATGGCCGGTAACATTTTTTTATACGTGTCTACCTACAGCATTTTATTTGCTGCGGTGATAGGGGTAATAAGATTCAGAGTGATCGAAAAATCTTATTACCCCTTCGTCTACATATGCTGGCTGGGGCTGCTTTTTGAAATACTCGCTTCCATATTTCAACCTGCGTTTAAAACAATGATCCCTTCAAACACATATGTTTTGGTTGAAGGATTACTTTATATCTGGTTGTTCCGAAACTGGGGTTCATTTCATAAAAATGGCTACATGTTTTCTGTGATACTCTCAGGAATCTTCGTAGCATGGATCCTGGACAACTTTGTTTTTCATACCATTCATGTGATTACTTCCAGGTATCGGATTTTTTATTCCATCATCCTTGTGCTGCTATCAATCGATCATATAAATAAACTGATCGTGCGAGAGCGAAAAAACTTTCTCCGGAACGCCAAATTTCTTATCTGCATGGCGGTGATTTCATTTTTTACATATAAAATCATCACAGAAGTATTCTGGATGAATATTAATAATAAATTGAGCGAAACATTTTTTAGTAAATTGTTCGGTATTCAACACTATGTAAATTTGATTGTGAACTTGTTATTCGCCTATGTAATGTTATGGATACCAAAGAGGAAGAATTTTTTAGAGCGATTACCTTAATAGCCGGCTTCCTCGCCGTTATCATTGGCTATTTTATGGTTACGATCATACGTCACCAACGACGCAATCTTCAGCTTCATAAAGCCAAAATTCTCGCCGAGATCACCACGCTTGAAAATGAACGCCGCCGCATTGCATCTGACCTTCATGATGAGCTTGGTCCATTATTGTCAGCTGTGAAACTCCAGATCACCAATCTCGATTCGCAGGATCCGCAGGATCTGATGCTGATTGAAAAATCGAGCGGACATATCGATGATATTATTCAGAAGCTTCGCGAAATCTCGAACAATCTCCTACCTAATACACTATTGCGTAAAGGTCTTAAGGCGGCAATAGAAGATTCGATCTCAAGGATAAGAGGTGTGCACCCTTTACTGATCACACTCAGCTTTCCTCCGGAAATTACAATGACGCAGGATAAGGAGATCAATATGTACCGGATCATCCAGGAGATCATCCACAATACTATCAAGCATGCACAAGCGAAAAATCTCCGGCTTATCTTTTCAAGGGAAAAAAATCTCATCGTCCTGAAGACTGATGATGATGGTGTAGGGTTTAACTATGAGCAGAAAACCAAACTTGCAGGTGGTCTTGGATTACTCAGTCTGCAAAGCCGGACAGAGGTGATGGGTGGTGAATTCGCTTACTCATCCGAGAAAGGAGAGGGCACCCGTTACATATTTGAAATACCTGCCTGATTAAATTTCTTTTTTCGTAATTAATAATAACCAATCCCCTGAGCTCTAAAAAAGGTTCATGGGAAAAACTGCTATATATTTGTCCTTTTACATTTGTTCTTAGAGATGAGTAATACCATAGGCAATATCAGGATTGTAATGGCTGATGATCATGAGATTTTCAGAGACGGATTCAGACTTATGATCAGTCGGCAGGATGATATTCAGCTTGTCGGTGAAGCCGGTGATGGTAAAGAACTTGTTGAACTTGTTGCCACACTCAGGCCAGATGTTGTAGTTACTGATATCAAGATGCCCAGGATGGATGGCATCGAAGCCGCGAAAACTATTCTGCAAAACCATCCCGATATTGGTGTTATCGGTCTTTCAATGTTTGATGAAGAGGACCTGATCATCGATATGCTGGAAGCCGGAGCAAAAGGTTATCTATTAAAGAATGCCGACAAACATGAGGTTGCGGAAGCCATAAGAACCGTATACCAGGAAGAACCATACTATTGTAAACATACGTCTGCGCGTCTCGCGCAAATGATTGCTAAAAGCAAATTCAATCCCTATAAAAAGAATAAGAAGATCGAGTTCAGTGAAAGGGAGATTGAGATCATCAGGCTGATCTGCCAGGAGCTTACTAATAAAGAAATTGCTGATCAGCTGTTTCTTAGTATCAGAACGGTTGAGGGATACCGGCTGAAGATCCAG
>JBEVNF010000523.1:0-3529 GCA_040508255.1 Flavitalea sp. | reverse complement strand
CAAAAAAAACTGCCATGTTTTTATGTGATTCGAACCTTCCTCAGATTTGAACTTCCGGACCATGAAGTGACTCGTAAGATGGATTGCTTTCTAATTTTATTGGTTTACCATCTTTAGCGGACCTGTAGATCGCTTCCATGATAAGATGATCCTGTAATCCTTCCTCACCGGTTGAAAACGGACGCTTGTTCGTAATGATACAATCTGAAAAATAGTCCATCTCTGCTCCAAATTGATTGTTCTCAGGGATCACAATATTCTCCTGGATTTTCAGCTGACCTTCAGCCCTGGATGTTTTCAATTGTTGTCCTTTATAGGCATAGGCATTGTCGATATCATGCCATCCTCTTTCGCTCATTACCCTGTAACGTCTGCTGTCATGTACAAAATAGTTTGTTGAACAATTAGCTATAATGCCAGAGGGGAACTTCATTTGCCAGGACATTATCTCTTCCACTTCAGTGAACAGTGGGTTTCCGGGCGTACTATATTGATAAGCGAAGACCTCTGTAGGTTCTTCTCCTAAAATAAAACGGGTTGTATTCAGACAGTATAATCCGATATCAGGAAGTGCGCCCCCACCAGCAAGTGCTTTTTTATGTCGCCAATGATCTTTATTTGCGCTGCTCTGGCTATTGGTTGCTTCAATAAATTTTACTGCACCAAAGGTTTTCTTTTTTATCTGTTCACGCACAAAACGATTGTGTGGCTGGTAATGGATCCGGTATGCAATCATCAATTTTACATTTGCTGAATTACATGCTGCAATCATTTCCCTGCATTCATCTGCAGTATTGGCCATTGGCTTTTCACATAAAACATGTTTGCCTGCCTTAGCAGTTCTGATCACATATTCTTTATGGAGACCATTGGGTAGAACTATGTAGACTATTTCAACCTGCTTATTGTTTTTGATCGAATCAAAGTTTTCATAACTGTACCTGTTTTCCGGAGTGATTCCATATTGCTCTCCAACCTTTTTTAGTTTTTCCGGGCTACCACTCACGAGTGCGACCAGCCTTGATTTTTCACATTGCGAAAGTGCGGGAAGAATTTCTTCAAGTGAAAGATGTCCCAGTCCTACTACTGCATAACCAACTCTCTGCTCTTCCGGCAGTGGTGTCGGTGTAGGTGCTGATGCGGGGTCCGCGTCAGACTTCCAGGCTTCCAGTTTAATTGGCTCCTGCGGTGATGATGGTACTCTTGCCGGGGGAGATTGTGCTTTCTTTCCACCTGGCCTGGTCTGGGCTTCTGCAAGGCCGCTTGCAAGTATTCCGCCTACTGCCAGGGTTTTACCGGTTATATTAATAAATTGTTTGCGTGACAATTCTTTTGAGGTATCTGTCATGAGTCTGTGATTGTGTTCGTATTCACAGGGATAAAAAGTGTGCCCGTCGATTCTGTGGTCACGGGGATCACCACGTTGGTATAGATCCCGATGCAATATCTGATGCTGTGTCAATTGTTCAACAACGTTCGGCCAGGCACAACATTAAGTTGAGGTGTGTTGTTTTTTGAAATGCGATGGATTCTGACCTGTTATCTTATTGAACAGCTTATTAAAATAGGAGAGACTTTCAAATCCGACCTCATAACACGCTTCAGAAACACTGATATCTTTAAGTAGCAGTGTCCTCGCCTGTGTGATGCGATATTGATTTACAAGATCAGTAAATGTCATGTTTGTCTGCTTTTTGAAATAGCGGCAGAATGCTGGTGTGCTGAGGTGAACACTTTTGGCAACTTCATTTACATCAGGTGTTTTATTATAGTTTGCGTGAATGTATTTGTATATAGCGCCCATTCTTATCTTATCATCAAGAAATAATTTGATGCTTGTATCATGATCATTCAATTCAGTGAACTCATCGGAAGTTGCAAGAATTCTTAAGATCTCAAGCAGTGAAAGTAGTTGTGAGAATGCATCCTGCTCATTCATCAGTTTTAGTCGGGACATAGCTTCTTCTTTTGCTGATCCATGAAATACTATTCCTTTCCAGGCTCGCGAAAACAATGAATATATGTGGTTGAATTCCGGCGCCTGTACGAATGCATCACCCATAAAATTTTCTGCAAACTGAACTACAATCTGTTTGTATTCCGTGTTAACACCATAATCAAAATTAAGATGCGGAACATTTGAACCTATCAGAACCAAATCGCTGTTCATGTAACTTGAAATATGCTGACCAACATGTCTTATGCCCGTTAAAGCTTCCACCAATACAAGTTCTACCTCCGGATGATAATGCCAGTAGAAATAGTTTTTCAGCCGGGGCGAAAATATCTTGAATGATTTCCCGGGGTCGGCGACGACGATCTCTTTTTGAATCTTCATACGGGCTTGTTTTCTCTAAACTAACGAAAATTGGCTATGACGTATCTGAATATGTCAATACAGAGCAAAAAATGAGCATTTACGCAGAAATCGCGAGCCGGATAACTTGTGATCTTTGAGTTGTGAACCAGGTATTCGATCTGGTTAGTAATGGCTCCCCTTTTTTTAAAAACGAAAACCTGACCAATATGCAACAACAATCCATGGTGCCGGATGCACCACAAACGATGGCACAGGGAATGGTACCTTCAATGGCAAATACTGGCCATAAAGACATTCCCGGTAATCCCTCGACAGCTACAAGCAGCAAACTCAAATTAAATGATCGGAGCAATGGAAAGCCATTGAAAGTCTTGACTGAAGCTGACTGGCAATTCTGGATCAACAATGGATATATCGTGATCAGGAATGCGGTACCACGCGAGCAATGCGAACGTCTTGCAAATTTTCTTTGGGAGTTTGAAGAGAAGGATCCAAAGGACCAGTCAACCTGGTATGCACCTCCACGTGCAGAAATGAAAATGAAAGAACTTACCAACACTGGCATGGTTGAAGTTTATAATCATCAGTATATGTGGGATAACAGATCCGTACAGAAAGTGCATGATGCATTTGAAGATATCTGGGGTACTGAAAAATTATGGGTTACGATTGATCGTGCAAATCTCAACTTTCCTATCCGACCTGGTTTCGAGTACAAAGGGTTTATCCACTGGGATTATGATCCTGAAACAAAGCCGCAGAATGTTCAGGGTGTACTTGCACTTGCTGATCAGGATGATGAGAACATGGGTGGTTTTCAATGTGTGCCTGAGTTGTTCAGAACTTATGATACCTGGAAAATGACTCAACCAGAAGACCGTGATCATTTCAAACCTGATGTATCAGGCTTTGAAGTAGTGAAAGTAAAAATGAATGCTGGTGATTTATTGATCTTTAATAGTCTTCAGCCGCATGGTATTCGTCCAAACCGCAGTACAGACAAGGTTCGTATTGCTCAGTATATTTCTATGATGCCTGCTGAGGAAGATAATGAAGCAATGCGCGACTGGAGGATTTCATCATGGAACGAAAGAAGAGCGCCTGAAGGTTTTGCTTTCCCGGGTGATCCAAGAGGATGGGAGAAGACAAAATATAAAACTGCTGAACTCAATGAACTTGGCAAGAAGTTGTTAGGGCTTGAGAAATGGT
>JBEVNF010000467.1:0-3395 GCA_040508255.1 Flavitalea sp. | reverse complement strand
CTTCCTCAGATGCATCTTCAGGGGCATATGTAACCGGTAAATTAAACCTCCAGGTGCGGGTTTCGTCGATTTCGGTTTTTTTTCAAAAACAAAGAATCCGTTTTAAAGATTTTGTTTAAACACAATCTTTGTTTTTTGAAAACGTGAAATCAATCTCCCAATCCCTGCAATCGCAATTTCGATATTAATCAAAGTAAAGGATAACCCATCAAAGCCTGCACGAGCACTGCAATCACCCCGGCTACATACAAACCTGAAAACAGCTTCACAACAAGCGGTGTTTTGGCAATATAATACCCAAACAGCGGAAACAACTGCAGGCAATGCATCCCCAGAAAATGCGCGATCCGCAGATCACCATGAGCCCGGTTCCAGTTCACAAGCGGCAAGCCTTTCGCATTATCTTCTCCACCAATTGTGTGACGCATCAGGTTACCCATTACACCGCCTTCCAGCGCAAATAAAACAAAGAACGCAATCCCCAAACGAATACCCCAAACATAAGCCATCGGCAACTGCCAGTCCTTCTTCTTAAAAAACAAAATTCCGATATAACCCGTCCATAAAGTCAGCAACACAATCGCCACACCCATCAACTGGTAAAGGATCATATAAAAAAGATTATCAGAATTGAAATGCGACAATCTGCCATTCGCTGCCTGCCAGGTGATGATGAGTGATTCATAAAAGAAAACGATCACCGCCATCCGATTATAAATCCGAACCTTTGAAGGACGATCAAGATAATACATGATCCAGCCCATCGTAACACAAAAGATCGCGATAGATAAAAAGAACTTGAATGGTTTGATAAAAGCATTGATACCATTCACAGTTACATCTGAAGTCTGCACAAGCACAAGGCAGATCAGTGCGGCAATAAGATTAAGCAGGCTGTACATAGAGAGCATAGCATTCCTCCTGTACAATTCTTTGATGAAGTACATAAAATCAATTTTTGAGATTCGATAAGTTGAACTGATCAGGCAGGCATTACGCTACCCTGCATCCGCGAGGTATTTGCGGGTTATGATTGTTCTTGTAATTGTGTACACAAGTAATCCGATGGGACCAAACATAAAACTCAGGAACATCGACGGCACCGTGATCCAGTGATTGATTGAATTTGCCCGGGCATTGCGGAGAATGTATACACCAACAAACAGATCAAAGGCGAGATAATGCACCCAGCCGGCAAGCAGCATCTCTTCATTGTGAAATAATGACTGAACACCGGCAAGTGTGCTGAAATTTTCCATCACTCCGGGGTTGAAGTTTTTTGCGATCAGCCACAGATAGGTAGCGGAGAGCAGCATGATTATAATACCAAGAACGTATTTATCACGCGATTTCCAGAAAGGAAGAAAGGCAAGAATGACCCAGCCAATCATGGCGGCAGTACTGCAGGCGGAAAAGATCTGTTCGTTTGTCATGGAACAAATCTGAGACAATTTTGGGAGCTATCGGTTGATATTTGTTAAGAAGTTGATATTCGCTAAAAAGCGATGTACCGGCGTGAAACAAGGGAGGTTTCAACCACGTACCTCCCCCAACTTATCTTTTACATCGATTCTCAGTTGATGCGTATTAAATACCTGCGAATTGGGTTCGACGCTTTTAGTCAGGAAAACACTGCCACCGATCACACTGTTCTTACCGATCACGGTTCTGCCGCCAAGTATTGTGCTTCTTGCATAGATGATCACATTGTCTTCAACCGTCGGATGCCTTTTGATCTCTGCAAGCTCTTTCGCAACCTGCAAGGCACCAAGCGTTACACCCTGGTAAATGGATACGTTGTTTCCTATTATTGTTGTAGCACCAATAACAATACCTGTACTATGATCAATCATAAATGGCACACCGATCACCGCGCCCGGATGTATATCCGTGCCAGTATTCCGATGGGCGAACTCACTGAGAATACGCGGAAGTATCGGGATTTCCAGTTTCACCAGTTCATGGGCGATCCGATAAACTGTGATAGCATAAAAACCAGGATAGGAAACAATTACCTCATTCACGCTCGAAGCAGCAGGATCAAACTCATAGATCTTGACCGCATCAAGTCTCAGGTTCTTATAGATCGTTTCGAGCTGATCATAAAACGCTTCAACCGCATTTTCTACAGGAAACTTTTTCGGATCAAGATAGCTGAGAAGAATATTCTCAAGATCGATCTGGTTCTTTTTGAGAATGCTATTGTAAGAAGTCTGTTTTGGCAGATGATTACCAGGGAACAGGAACTGCACAAGATCGTTCAGCCAGGTAAATGCTTCCCTGGCCGACGGCGTGGCTTCCCACTCCGCGTTATGTGTCACCCGAAGCAGGTCTATAAGAGTTTGGTTGTCAGGCATGGTGTTTTTTTATTTGGGCAATCACGCCTGTAAATTTATGGACGCTGGATTAGCCCACCTAATCTCTAGACTATTTTATTCCCACTAAAAACCATGAACAAAAGACCCTATTGGCTGCCAACCGCCATCTTTCTCCGGATACGGCTCAGATGTTCGGGAGTAACGCCTATGTAGGATGCCAGCATATACTGGGGAACAATTTGCATCAAGGCAGGCTGGTTGGCGATCATATGCCGGTAGCGGTCCTCCGGGGAAAGGGATAAAAGTGCGGTGTTCCGTTGGTTCAGGTTGATGAAAAGACATTCAGAAATTCTTCGTCCGAACTCCTGGAAAGCATCGTGCTTTTTATATAAACCCTGCATATCATCATAACCGAGGTCAACAATTTCGGTATCTGCAAGGGCTTCGATACTGAGTTGTGCCGGCGCCCGCGTAAGGAAGCTTTCATATTCGGCGATGTAATCTCCGGGATTGAAGAAGGCAACCGAGATATCCTTTCCATCTACCGTATAAAACAATCTTGCAAGGCCATAATTCATAAAAGAAACAAATCTCGAAACCTCACCCGCGCGAACGATAAACTCCCCCTTTTTAACCTGCTTTACGATCAGTTTGGTACATAGGTCATCAAGCTGCCCATCAGTGAGACGGGGCACAAGCGAACGGTAGTATAGCCTGATCTTTTCAAACATAATGTGAATGTAGGTAATTAGCGAATCAAACGGATTTCAATTCCTTCTGAATCCTTTTTTTAAAAACTATATTGTTTGATTTTGTGATGGTCACTGAATAACATGAGTTAAATTCAGCAAACTCCCTGATTGCTTCAATCAAGGCATCCGCTATGACCTCAGTAAGATTTATCTTTTCAAAATGAAGATTGTGAATGATCAGGTTCTTTGTCTTTCTATCTGCCTTTGAATCCATCCTCGCAATAAATGTTTCACCCGCAAGTATTGGCAATGAAAAATAACCATATTTCCTTTTTGGCTCCGGCACAAAACATTCCACCTGGTAATCAAAATCAAAAAAGTCTTT
>JBEVNF010000397.1:0-4485 GCA_040508255.1 Flavitalea sp. | reverse complement strand
CGCTGATTTTGCTTCGCACAATCATCTTGGAGTTATATAGTTGGTTCGTTTTCGCTCGCAAAAGAGGCGATGAAAAGAAACCCCCACACACATCTCCCGTATAAGAATCGAAGAGAATAGTTTCAGCAGTTTCATTTATCCTTGGACGTTAGTGGCTGAATAAGATTGATTTTCTGTCTTGCTGAATGACGTTGTAGTGAAAACTTACACGTCAAAAATTGTTGATAATTATTTGGTAAACAAAAGGAGATTCACCAATCCAGAACCTCAATTAAAAATTACATCTGCCCCGAACAAATCCGCTACAGGACTTTATAAGCGTTTCCCAAAATCTCATTTCCAGGCTTCCCGAATGTCAAAATGATGATAATATTTTATTGACTTACAAATTTCTCTTCTACTATAAGCAGAGGTTTCGCGATGGTGTGTTTTATGACGCCTCTTTTGCGAGCGAAAACGAACCAACTATATAACTCCAAGATGATTGTGCGAAGCAAAATCAGCGGCACAAAACACACCATCGTGAAACCTCGATGGTGCATAAAGAACCCCACCAGGAAAGCTCGCAGGTGGGGTTAAATCTGTATGTCAAAAAATAAACTAGTCGACTTTCGTAACCTTCATAACATTCGTCGGAAGATGTAATTCAACAGGCGTTGAACCAGTGTTTACAACAATGCTTCCTTTCTGTACAAAACCTCTTTCTTTGAGAATCTCAATCTGGTCATCGATGATCTGGTCAAGACTTTGTTCTTCATCGTAGAAGAATGCACGTACACCCCAGCTAAGGCTAAGTTGGTTTACGAGACTGCGTTCTTTGGTGAAGATGAAAAGTGGGGCTTTGGGTCTGTAGCTGCTCAGCATGAAGGCTGTGTAGCCGGATTGGGTCATACCGATAAGAGCATCTGCGCGTGTATCTGTGGAGAGTTTACAGGCGTTGTAACAGATCGCATCACTGACAAATGATGGTGAATGCGGCTGTGGTTTCAGATCTTCTTCACGGTTGTATTTGTATTCGGTTCTTTCAACTTCAACGATGATCTTGCGCATTGTTTCAACAACAAGTGCAGGATGTTTACCGGTTGCGGTTTCGCCGCTGAGCATTACTGCATCGGCACCTTCGAGTACTGCGTTTGCAACGTCAGTGATCTCGGAACGGTTTGGCTTAACGCGGTCGATCATGCTTTCCATCATCTGGGTTGCAACGATAACTGGTTTTGCACGATGAATAGATTTACGAATGATGTCTCTTTGTGCAGCAGGTACTTTTTCCACCGGCAATTCAACACCAAGATCACCACGTGCAACCATCACACCATCTGATTCAACAATAATGTTACGCAGATCTACCAATGCTGATGGCATTTCGATCTTTGCGATAACCTTTGTTTTGCTTTTGTACTCTGTGAGTCTTCTTTTCAGGTCAACAATATCTTCAGCCTTTCTTACGAACGAAAGCGCAACCCAATCAAGCTCATTTTTTACTATGAAGTCAAGGTCAATGATGTCCTTTTCTGTCATTGCAGGAAGAGAGATTTTTGTATCGGGAAGGTTCACACCTTTTTTTGGAAGCAGGAGGCCGCCATAAGTAACGCGAACTTTAACTTCATCGTTTGCGGTGATCTCGGTTACAACTACTTCGAGTTTACCATCATCGATCATGATCTTGTTTCCAACTTCAACATCCTTGTGAAGGTTAGGGTAGGATACATAGATCTTCTCTTTTGTACCAACTACTTTTTCTTTTGATGTGAAAGTGAGTATATCTCCCGGTTCGATCAACAATGCATCGTTACCAATTTCACCAACCCTGAGCTTTGGACCTTGCAGGTCACCAAGAATAGAGATGTTGTAAGGTTCAGTCTTGTTGATCTTGCGGATATGTTCGATGATCTTTGCTTTGTCTTCGTGTGATCCGTGAGAGAAATTAAGTCGGAAGATGTTTACACCTGCTTTTACCAGGTCAAGTAGCTTCTCATACGTATCGCAGGCCGGCCCTACGGTTGCTACTATCTTGGTACGGTGGATGGTGTGCTTAATTCCTGCTTCCTTGTCCATTTCTTCATGAATGTATTTCGAAAGATCTGTCGCCATGGTTTTGTTATAGTTTATTAGAAAAGTTTTTTTGTCACGCCTGAGGCGTGAGGAGGGGAGCCATCTTGACCGATTAAAACACAACAAGGATAACCCTCATCCGCTTCGCTCAGCATATATAAAACCCCATTCAATGTTCAGCGAACTAGCTCGCCAGTATCTTCACGATCTTCACCCACTCCTCACTGATACGTTGTTTACTCTTCACCGCTCTTTCCAGTGATGTAAAGTGCATACGATTGTTAAGGATTCCAACCATCACATTATGTCTTCCTTCCATCAGGCACTCAACTGCTGAGTAGCCCATGCGGCTTGCGATCAAACGGTCGATACAGGTTGGTGAACCACCACGCTGTATGTGACCAAGTATGCAAACACGCACATCTGCCTGTGGCATTCTTTCTTTTACAATTTTGGCAACTTCGTTACCACCACCAAATTCATCACCTTCAGCAACAACAACCATATTTACAAGCTTCTTTCTTCTTTCTTTTTCCTGCAAAGAAGAAACAAGTGCTTCGATATCTGTTTTGCGTTCAGGGATCAGGATGTGTTCAGCACCGGTAGCGATACCAGAATGAAGTGCGATATAACCTGCATCACGACCCATCACTTCGATAACGAATAAACGGTCATGCGCATCTGCTGTATCACGGATTTTATCGATCGCGTCAACCGCAGTGTTCACGGCTGTATCGAAACCAATGGTGAAATCGGTTCCGGCGATATCCTTATCAATTGTACCTGGCAAACCGATACATGGAATGTCGAATTCACGACTGAAAATATCGGCTCCTTTAAAAGAACCGTCTCCGCCGATCACTACCAGACCATCAATACCCAGTTTTTTCAGATTATCATAACCTTTTTGTCTGCCTTCCGGCTGAAAAAAATCTTTACAACGTGCAGTTTTCAAAACAGTACCACCGCGTTGAATAATATTAGCAACGCTGCGTGAATGCATAGGAACGATATCATTATCGATCATTCCACTGTAACCACGCATGATTCCAAATACTTCCATTCCATAATATATACCTGTTCTCACCACAGCGCGGATGGCTGCGTTCATACCGGGCGCGTCGCCTCCCGATGTCAACACTCCAATTTTAGAAACCTTTTTTGCCATGAATTGCTCTCAGTTAGTTAATTATTTAAATAATCTTCAATATGAAGGCCAAATCGTTAATAATTGTTCATTTGAAAATTAAAGAAGGCTCAAAAATAAGGTTTTGTTTTGATACACAAGCGATAGGGTCGAAGGATGAAAATTTAGTAACGTTGCATTTTTCAATCAATTGCGAACATTTTTGGCCGGGATCGGGTAATCGGAAGTATTATGAAGAAGATTTTAGTTACAGGCGCAAACGGTTTACTGGGACAACACCTCCTTGCACAACTGATCGAACAGGGGTTTGAGGTGATCGGACTCGGACGTGGCGAGGCGAGACTGCCATTCGTGCCCGGTTCTTATAAATATTTTAATGTCGACATCGCCACCGAACTTTCTGTGCATAAAGTTTTTGCGGAAGTTCAACCAGACATCGTGGTGCACGCTGCCGCAATGACCCAGGTGGACGAATGCGAGCTGAACCAGGAGGTTTGTGAGCGGATCAATGTCCAGGGCACGTCACACGTGATCGTGAACGCGGAGCAATATTCAAGAAAAATTATCTATGTTTCGACCGACTTCGTTTTTGACGGGGAAAAAGGTGATTATTCGGAGGAGGATCAGATGGGCCCCGTGAGTTGGTACGGGTTCACAAAGATGCAGGCAGAAAGCCTCATCGAAACCTGCGATATGCCCTGGGCGATCGTGCGTACCTGCCTTGTTTATGGAAACACATTGAGCGGCACCCGGTCCAATATAATAAACTGGGTGAAAGAAAATCTTTCTGCGGGCAAACCGATCAAGGTTGTTTCTGACCAGGTTCGTACTCCAACTTATATTGACGACCTTGTGAATGGCATCATGCTCATCATAGAGAAAAGCGCGGAAGGTACTTTTCATATCTCAGGAAAGGATGTATTGACACCTTACGACATGGCGCTGAAAACAGCTGACCTTCATGGGTTGGATGCATCCCTGATTACAAAGGTTGATGCTTCTACATTTTCTCAACCTGGAAGAAGACCGGCAAAAACTAATTTTGATATTTCAAGGGCAAGGAATGAATTGGGTTATGAGCCGATGACCTTTGAAGAAGGGATAAGTAAAATGATGTGAGTGATATAGCGTCCGTCTTTTTTATAATTCTTTCAGATGGACTTCTGCCATCATACATCTTGCACTACCACCGCCATTCAACTCAATTGTTGTTAACGGTGAATGTAGAATCTCAACACCAAGGGCTTCGATCTGATCTGTGGTTAAACAAGCATAGGCTCTTG